>CAMDPX010000012.1 GCA_945905295.1 Planctomyces sp. SH-PL62
GGGGCTAGCGCCGCGCGGCTAATTTTCGGAATGCGGATGAGTTCGATTCTTCCGCCGACTCATGGACGGGTCGGCGCGTTCCATATTGATGAAGGAGCATCGTCATGCGTTGGATGAGAATCGGTGTCTGGCTGGCCGTCTTGTCGTTGGTGGGAACCAGTCACGGACAGGCACCGAACTCACCCTCGGCCATTCCGGGATTGGCGATGGTCGATCAGGTCACCGATTTTCCGCTGCTCGATCGCGCGATTGACACGCTGGATTTTTCCACCGAGAGTCATGGTTGGATCGTCGGCGAGTATTGGCTCGGTTGGGTGCATGGGCAGCGTTTGCCAGCTTTGCTGACGACCAGCCCGGATGGCACTGACGCGGCGACAGCCGGCATTTTGGGGCAGGCGACCACCAGCGTGCTGTTCAATGACCGAGTCAATTCCGATGTTCGTTCGGGCTTCCGTCTGGCGGGTGGCTACCTCTATGACCGTGAGCACGGCTTGGGAGTCGAAGCCGGGGTTTCGTATTTGGGCAGTCAGTCCACGACCTTGTTGGCGTCGTCCGATGACTTCGCGATTCTCGCCCGGCCTTACACCGATGCGACGACCGGTGATCCGGAAGCCGTATTAGCCGCGTTCCCCGGCACCTCGACCGGCTCCGTCGAGTTCACCGCCAATTCGGGCGACTTCTTCGAGACGCATGTGGGCCTCACGGAGCGAATCTGGAGCACGGATTCCGCAAACGCCGGCGTGATTCTCGGCTATCGCTTCAACCATTACGACGACGGGCTGCGCATGCGGCAGACCATCTTGGCAACAGATACGCAAATCGACTCGACGGACGACTTCGCGGCGAGAAACAACTTTCACGGTTTGGACATGGGCATGAGAGCCGAGATGACCTGGCGCAGGTTGACGTGGAATTTGCTCGGCAAGGTGGCGGTGGGGCACCTGCAAAGCACCGTGAAGATCAATGGCCGCCAAGTGACCTCGGTCACGGGGTCCGCTCCCGACACTCAAACCGGCGGGGTCTATGCCTTGGCCAGCAACATCGGAACGTACCACGACGGCGAGTGGACCCTGCAACCGGAATTGGGTTCGACGTTGAGCTGGCAACTCCGGCCAAACCTGTCGCTCCGCCTGGGCTATTCGGCGATGTTTCTCAACGACTTCGCAGTGGCCGCCAACCAGATCGACCGCACCATCAACCCCGCTTTATTTCCGCCCGCCGATCTTTCGGCTGATCCGTTGCGACCACTGTTTCAATTGAGTCGCTCCGACCTGTGGATTCACAGCTTCAACCTGGGTGTTGATTACCGCTTTTAGCGCGTCGTCAAGACTTGAAACGTGGGTTGTGAGCGGCAAGGCGCTAGCCGCCGGTGCCGCCAAATGACCGGCGGCTAGCGCCTTGCCGCTCACTCATGAACCCCAATTCTTAGCTTTGAAGACGCTCTAGCGGATGACGTTGGGGCGTCGGTGAATCGTCAACCGCGCGACAACGGAATTCACCGCTCGGAGGCACTGGCTTCGCCAAGTTTGCCATCTCGTTTTGGAAACACCGTCACTGCTCAAACTGAACTTCAACCAAGTCACGGCGATTCCCAGCGAGAGCAATCGTGTGGCGGTGGCAGTGAGCGAGGCGGCATTGTCCGAACTCGGCTGCGGTTCGACGGTCTCTGACGAAGCGTTGACTCGCGTGTTGCCAGAGACTTGCCGGCCATGTGCGGGATCGTCGGCTCGTTCGAAGGCGACGAAGCGGCCGATGGCGGCATCCAATTGGTCGTGGCGTTGAAGGTTCGGATGTCGCTGCGGAGCGGTGCGCGAGCCGTGTGTTTCGTTCGTCGCCATCGCGAACAATTCGATGAATCCTCCCTCGCGAGTTGCCGCGAAGATCGACGGTGCTCGACGCGAGTCGGCGGACGTTGCGCGGCGCGTGGCCTTGTTGCCGGACACCGAGGGCGTGGTCATGTTGCTCTGCGATGGTGATTCACGATTCGCGGCGTCGTTCGAGCGGTTCTCGCTGATGTCGATCAGGCCGCCGAAGTCACTGTTGCTCGACACGACGGACGGCCGATGCGGTGACTGGGTCTGCGAAAGGTTGACATCCCTCGGCTGAGTCGGCGACGAAGCCTGCTGCTCATCAGCGGCTCGTGCTGGCCCGGTTGCCGAATTGAAAACGTGGGCCGAAGGGAACTCGTTGGAGGTGCCGAATCGCGCCGCGATTACGAAGTCCGGCGGTGACCGCCGCTCGAACGGACTGCGCGGTCCGTCGGGACGCGGCCCGTTAAAAAACGGAAATTGGCCGAAGCCCGGCGGTCCGTTACCGGCCAATCGTTCTGCTGCGATCAGCGGCGGTCCCGGATGATCGTCGTTCAGCCTTGCGAACAGGAACGCGTTGATCGTTGGCAAGGGGCGTGACGGAGCATTCGCGAAGTCTGGGAACGGCGATTGGAAAGAGCGGTCCAGCGATTGAAGAAACGTCGATGAACCGACGGCCGATGTTCTGTCGCCCGCCAAATGTTCGGCCGCGCCAAACAGTGGTCCCATTGGTGCGAAGTTCGGCATCGCGTCCAGCCCACGGCTCTCCATTGGCAAGTCATTCAGCGGAGCGACCGCCCCGTCAGCGAATGGCGGTGAGAACTCTGAACCGCGGGCTTCCGCCCAAATTTCTTGGTCGACAACGGCAACGTGATCGAAGAATGCCCCACGGGATGGAATGTCTTGCGGTGGGAGGTTCCATTCCAAAACATCCAACGACACAAAACGCTCGCTAAGTTCCGGCGTGAACTCGACGGCCGACGGAGTGTTTCCAAACATCTCGAACGAGTCGAATTGACCGTCGGCAGTCTGCCTCCGCTCACCGGCGGCTCCTGGAGCGAGTTGGTCCATGTCGCGAGCGTGCTCGAAGATTTGCGGAGGAGCGATGCTGTCAACAGCGACAGCGGACACCGCCGACAACTGCATGCGGATTTCGACGGCCTCAATCGTGGCGGCCCACGCCGCGAGACGCCGTCGTCGTGACGAACGCCGAGCTTCCATCCAGCGCCGCCACAGGCTGCCGAACGCGGGTGGGTTGTTGATCGCGAATGTGTTGAACGGTTGAGTCATGAGATCACATCACTCACTGGGACCAGCCGAGCAAACTACGGAATTGGACATCGAGCATCAATTCACGGAACTCGTCGGCTTCCTCGGCCGCCTCGCGATTCAGCCCGTGTCGAACGCCGATGTTGAGAGTCTCGGCGACGAGTTGCAGGCAATCGTGGCGACTCATGGAAATGCTGTCTGAAGGGATTTGATCGCTTCCGATCCGCTTCGCGATGTCGGAGAACTCGACGGCGATGGACCACAAGCGATCGGGGTTTTCGGGCCAAAGTTCACGGCGTCTTAACGCAAGTTGCAGAGCCTTGTCGAGACGATTTTGCTCGCGGCACACTCGCGCGTAGTTGACGCAGGTGCGGTCGAGAAACTCGCGGTAACGCGGAACCGAGGGTGCGTCCTTGAGCACTTGATTCTGAATTTTGTACGCCTGCTCGTAAGCCGCCAAAGCGTCGGCGACACGCCGCTGCCCCTCCAACGCCATGCTCAGATTGTTCCAGATACTGCCGAGGCTGCTGGCATCGTTCAGACTTTCGGGATGCTCGGCGGCCAATTGCTGTTGCATGTCGGCCGCTTGGCGAAAGGCGGACTCGGCTTCCGTCGCTCGGCCGTCGCGAGCCAACGCGAGACCGAAGTTATTCTGACTGAGCGCTAAGTCGCGGCGATATGCCGTGGACTTTGGCGACGCGGAGAGCAAACGCTGGATCGTCTCGATCGCTTCCGCGTAGGTTGCGGCGGCGGAAACGTGTTCCCCCAAACGCGACTGCAACGCGCCGAGGTTGTTGAAGGTGAGTGCCAGATCGCGCGCGAGGTCCGGTTGCTGCGGATGTCGGGTCACGAGCGAACGCAGGATCGACAACGCCTGAGCGTATGACTTGCGAGCCACCTCCGGCGCGCGATCCGCTTCCAGAGCCGCGATGTTGCCGTGAGTCGCCGCGAGATATCGCCCGGCCAGTTCGTCCTTCTCCGCGTCCGCCAAGCTGGACCGTTTGACGATCTCGCCATGCAGACCTACCGCGGACTGATACGCCTCGGCCGCTTCGTCGCGCCGATCCTGCTCGCTGAGCAGCAGTCCGAGATTGTTGTATGAGAGCGCCAAGTCTCGCCGAAATCGCAGTTCGCGATCCCGGCGTTGAACCAATCGTCTTTGAAGTTCAATGGCATGACGGAATCGCTTTTCGGCCTCGGCCGTTCGCGAGGTACGGCTCAACAACAGTCCGATGTTGTTTTCGCAGAGTGCCTGATTCGCGAGATGCTCGACTTGAGCCGGTTCGTCCTTCGTGAGTTGCTCAAACGCAAGGCGAGCCTCTTCGTGAGCGGCGAGTGCTTCCTCGTTCGTGCCGACATGCTCAGTCAGCAGCGCGATCTTGTTGAGCGCGGTCGCCAGTTCGCTGCGCAGTCCCCCTTGGCCGCCCGACTGCTGAATGAAGTCGCGGTAGTAGTCGATCGTGCCCATCAGCAACGACCGCCGAATGTCCTCCGCTCCAGGAACAATCGCGAGTTGATCAGCCAGTTTTGCTCCGAAGCGGTCCACGACTTCTCGCGCCTGGCGAAAGTTGCGAGTCGCTTCTGCCAGCGCCGCGTCCTTCTTCACCTTCTCGCGATAGATCAGACCGGCTGCCACGATGCTCGCCACGCTGAGGATCAACAGCATCCCCGCCATTGTCGCGACCGCTCGACGATGACGCTTGACCCACTTACCGAGCCGTTCGGCAAACGTCGGAGCACGCGCCACGGTCGGCTCACCGGCGAGCACTCGCTCCAAGTCGTCAGCCAAATCTTGAGCGGTGGCATATCGCTCGTCGCGCGACGGAGCGATCGCCTTCAAGATCACGTTTTCGAAATCGGCGGGCATGTCCGGAATGAACCAGCGCGGCCGAACGGGGCCTGCTTGTGCGATTTGAATCAGTAGCTCCGGGCCGTTCGGTTGATCGAAGGCTGGGCGGAGCGTCGCGAGTTCGTACAACGTGATGCCGAGCGAATAGACGTCGGTGCGATGATCGACGAGTGCCGATTCGCCGCGTGATTGCTCCGGGCTCATGTAGCGCACTGTGCCGACGATGTCCCCGGTGTGGGTCAGCAGGGAATTGGTCTGCCAGCGGGCCAAACCGAAATCGGCGACCCACGGCTTGCCAGTTCGATCCAGCAACAGATTCGACGGCTTGATGTCGCGATGCACGATGCCGTACTCATGAGCCGCATGAAGCGCTCTCGCGATTTTTGCTCCGAGGCTCGCGATCTGTGCGAAATACTGCGGCTTGTCCGCCGGGAAATGTTTCAGCACATCGGCACTGTCGTCCGAGCGAAACGTAGGTTGGGACTCCGTCCCGACCGGATCGGCGTCGCTAAAACGTTCTGGCGGGTCGGGACAGAGTCCCAACCTACGACCCTCTCCGCTCAGCAATTCGATGACGCGATCCAATGCCAAGCCGTCGATCAAACGCATGGCGAAGTAATGCACACCGCGATCCTCGCCGACCGCGAAGATCGGGACGATGTGTGGATGCTCTAGCTGAGCCAGCGCCTGAGCTTCGTTGCGGAACCGTGCGATCTGCTTGGCATCGAGCATCGCCGCGAACGGCAGCACTTTGAGCGCGACCGTCCGGCCCAGCGACGCCTGCCAGGCTTCATGGACGACCGCCATGCCGCCACGGCCAATCTCGCGAACCAGTCGAAAGTCTCCCAACTGCTGACCGTCGCTCGGATTCTCAGGATCGACCGGAGTTCCAAAACCGCCGGCCGCCGTCTGGAGAAATTGCAGGCTGTCGAGATATTTTTTGAGATGCTCGGCCAAGTCAGGATGTTGAGCGATCAACTCGCCTCGTTCGGAATGTTCGCCGGCTTCCAATCGCAGCAAATACTGATCGAGCACCTGCGCGAGTCGCTGTTGCTGATCCGGAGTCAGCCCCTGAATGACCGAGATATCGTGGCGGTCGCTGCCAACTCGGCTGATGGGAGAACGCGACGTGGTTCCGCTCATAATGCGTCGGCTCCGTCGGAAGAGGTCTGTCGAGCCGAGAGTCCGTCAGCGACAAGGCCGCTTTCTTCCAGCAAGCTGCGGAACCGATCAATCGCCCGCATCCACAGCATACGCACCGAACCCGTGGACCGTCCCATTTCCTGAGCGACTTCCTCAAACGGCATTCCCTGCAAGTTTCGCAACACAATCACTTCCCGGTAATGAGCCGGCAGTTTGGTCAATTGATCGGCGACCAAGACTCCCGTCTCACGCCGCACCGCCGCCGCGCTCGGCGACGAAACATTGGCCACAACGAACCGATCAAAGCCAGCGACCGTGCTACTGAGCGAATTGGAAAGCTGTTGCATGGAAACTTCGACTCGCACATCCCGCTTGGCGGTGTGAACGTGAACCGCGACGAAGCGCATCAGGTTGTTGACGAAAATCTGCCGCAGCCAAACGACGAATTCACGTTCGGTTGTTCCGTGAAATTGCCCGAAGTCACGCACGGCCTCCAGCATCGTCTCCTGCACGACGTCCGAGGGACTGACTCGCGCTTGCAGCCGACGACCGATCTGCGCTCGGGCCAGAATCGTGAGATAGTTGCGATAGCACTGCAACAACTCTCCAAGCTGCGCCGTTGCCCCGCGCCGCGCCGCATTCAACAAACGCAGCGGTGAGTCACCCGCCGACGACTCGTTCGCCCGCGCCGACTTCTGACTCTGTCGTGAATCGCTCTGAGTCTGCTTGCTCGCCAAAAGACCGATCCCCATCTGTGCTCACTTCCTGATGACGCATTGGCGATTGCCGCGATCACAACCGGGAGCATCTCCCAGTTCGATGGCGTCCTCGCATTCTAGCGAGCGACTCGCCACAGGCTGCCTCGCTCGGTCGAAGCCACAGTTGCCTCCACATTCGGGCCAAGTTCACCACGCCGGACCGGCACGTCGTCCGGCGCGTCGTCCGGCGCGTTGATCCCGATCTTCACCGTGCTGCCACGAATTTCGAGGACCGTCAGTTCCACATCCTCCTGGCCAATGCGAATGGTCTGCAATTTCTTTCGAGAAAGTACCAGCATCCGTTCTCTCCTTCCCAAACGTCTGACTTTTCGAGCGTCCCGCCGCTGCTCGGTAAGGCCGATTTTGCTCAGGATTTGCACGCGAAATCACCGCCAAAACCGCAAGACCCCTGAAAGTGCTCGCTGAACACAGGCTCGATTCCACTCAGTCGCGACGACCGTCTCACCGCCATCACCGCATTGTCACTGCTGGGGAAGAATAAGGTGCGGCGAAGAAAAGGTGTCAGCGAAGAAAAGGTGTCAAGCGAAGAAAAGGTGTCAAGCGAAGAAAAGGTGTCAGGAACCGATTGCGCCGCCTGAAGTCAGTTTGGAACGACCGCGCGGGCGGATGGTGACTTCCAACCCCGGACGTTTGACGATGCGTTTGGTCCAACCCTTGGCTTCGCTCCAATTGGCGTGAGCTTCTTCACCCACAGCGAACAGCAATCAGTCGTCATCCGGAAGTCGGAGCACGGGTTCGTCGTCGTCCTCAGCGGTTGGCTTGTCGGCCGTGAGGCTGGCCGGCCGCTCGTCGTCGAGCAATCCGGCGAGCTTGCGACCGGCACCGGTCATTGTCTCGGACGATTCCAGAGGCGCTTCACCTTCGGATTCGATTTCGATGCCATCGAATTCGTCCGACGATTCTTGCTCCGATTCGATGCCGTCGAGTTTATGGCCTTCTTCCTCGATTTCGATGCCGTCGAATTCATCCTCGACGACAACTGGCTTGGCGATCGGTTTGGGCGTTGAAGACTTTTGAGAAGGTTTTCCCGACGAACTCTTGGGCGCGGATGCTGCGGTTTTTTCCGCAGGACGCAATTTCGGCGCGGCTGTGGAAGAGGGACGCGGCTCACTTGGCTGCGAAGGTTTGGCCGGAACCTCTGCCGGTTTCGGTTTGGGTTTGTCGCTGCGGGGCGGTGCGTCGCCGAGCAGAATCTGTTCAAAGAAGGCGTCGTCGTCCGCAGTCTTCTTCGCCTGAGCGGCGGTGGGGGATTTGTCTTTGGATTTCTCTTTACTCTTCGCTTTGGCGGACGCGGCCTTCATTTTTCGTTCGAGCGATCTCTTGGCTTCGATCTCTTCGTGAACCTTGCGCAACGGAATCAACAACTCGGCCATCGATTGCCAACGGTCGTTGGGGTTCGGCAGCAGTCCCTTCATCAGGATGTCGGCGACGCGCGGGTCGATGTGTGGGGCGAGATTGGCGAGCGGTTTCGGAGGCTTGTTGATGTGTTGTAAGACGGTGTCGAGCGTTTCCTGATCGGGGACGTCCCAAGGGAGCCGCTTCGAGCACATCTCATAGGCTGTGACCGCGAACGAGAAGACGTCGATGCGCTGGTCGGTGCGTTGCCGCTTGATGAGTTCCGGAGCCATGTAATTGGCGGTCCCGGTGCGGTTGCCGGGCTTCTGGAAATCCGGCGTGTTCGGCACGACGAGGCCAAAGTCGATCAGCTTGACGGTGTTGTCTGAATCGACCATCACGTTCCGCGGACAGAGATCGCGGTGAATCCAGTTTTGCTTGTGCAGATAGTCCACAGCCTCGCCGAGCTGGATGATGTAATTCAGGCAGTTGTCTTTCATCTGCTCGTTCTGGGTATCGACCAGATAGCTCAGGCTCAGGCCATCGACGTAGTCCATGATCAAGTATTGTTCGTCGGTGGTCGTGATTCCGAATTCGATCGTCTTGACGAGGTTGGGATGCTGCAAGCTGACCGCTATCTCTCCTTCGCTGGGCTTCTTGAGTCCCAGGAAGCGAGCCTCGAAACGCTCGGTCTTAATCTTGTCGAGCACTTTGACGGCGAGCATCCGGCCGGTCATCGAATCGCGCGCACGCCAGACTTTCGACATGCTTCCCTGGCCGACGCGGGCCAATAGCTCGAAGCGTCTAGCGACATCGACTCGCTCGATCTTTCTTTTGTCGAACAGATTCTTCAGGAAATTGGCCATGAGAGTAGGTCAGGCTTTCCAGCCTGACTCAGCGAGCCAGGAAATCGTGGGACCGTCGCAATGGTCAGGCTGGAAAGCCTGACCTACATGTTGCAGTAGTCGATGATTCGGGCAATTTCCGTTCGCATGTGCTGCCGATCCACAATGCGATCGACGAAACCCATCTTCAACAGGAATTCGCTGGTCTGGAAGCCTTCGGGAAGCTCTTGTTTAACGGTCGCGGCGACGACCCGCGGGCCGGCGAAACCGACGAGCGCTTTGGGTTCGGCCAGCGTGATGTCGCCGAGCGATGCGAAGCTGGCGGCCACGCCTCCCATCGTCGGGTTCGTCAGCACGGAAATGAACAGCCCCCCCGCATCATGAAAGCGGCCCAGCGCGGCGGAGACTTTTCCCATCTGCATCAGCGACAAGATGCCTTCGTGCATCCGAGCGCCGCCGCCGGAGCCGCTGACAATCACCAGCGGCAGCTTGAGCTCGGTGGCCTGCTCGATTCCGCGCGTCAACTTTTCGCCGACGACCGAGCCCATGCTCCCCATGATGAACGCTGAATCGGTCAGCCCCAGCACCAGCGGACGGCCGCGCATGTAACCTTTGCCGATGACGCAAGCGTCCGTCAGGCCGGTCTTCTTCTGTTCTTCTTTCAAGCGATCCTTGTACGGCTTCTTGTCCACGAAGCCCAACGGGTCCATCGGCAGAATGTTGGTGAACCACTCCTCGAAGCTTTCCTCGTCCAGCAACTGGGCGATGCGAGCTTTCGCCGGCACATAGAAGTGGTGATTGCATTCCGGGCAGCAATACAGGCTCTGCTGCATCTGCTTGCGATAGACCGTCGCTTTGCAGCCATCGCACTGAATCCACAGACCTTCGGGAACGCCGCGCTTCTGGCGTTTGCCGTTGTCAGGATCAGTGGCGGAAGGTCGGCTCATCGGTGTGGTTCTCAGGAACGGGTTGCAAATCTCGTAGCCTGACTCTCTGAGTCGGGTATTTTTCGGAAAAACTCCCGACTCGGAGAGTCAGGCTACTTAGGTTGTCTCGTCTGCGTTGCTTTGCCGGATGTACTCGCCGTCGCGGCTCGACTCAAACACTTCGATGATCGGGTCACGCGGCTCTTCGGAAAATGCGGTCGTCAGATCGGGTGGTTCGCCGGTCAGCAGGGAAGATACAAGACTGGCCAAAGGCTCGGAAGCGACGATCACCAGCGCGTCAAACTTGCGGAGCGGCTTCTTGAGCGCTCGTTGCACACGAGTCACCGCGACTTCCCACGGCTCCCCTTCCGACGGGCAGACCGTCTCCGGAGCCTCTTGCCACTGATGAAAAATGCGCGACATGCGCCGACCGATGTCTTCAATCGTCGAGCTTTGCCACAAACCAAGATCCAAGTTCGCGAATTCCTCCGACTCGCGAACCGTCAGGTCGAACGCCTCGGCGATGGCCGCGGCCGTCCTTTTCGCCGGCTGAACCGTGCCGCACACGATCGCGTCCGGCGGATTGGGCAGCGCCTTCAGCCGCTCGATCAATGTCGCGAGCTGCGCTTCACCGCGCGAATTCAGCGGCAAGTCGAGCGAGCCAATCAGCCGATGCTGCTCGTCGAAATCAGTCCAGCCGGGACGAACCACGGCGACAATCGTCATAGAGTCATCTTCAAAAAAGGTCGGGAGTCTTTTTCCGGCCGCCGCATTTGATGTCGGAAGTTTTTACGAACAAACGCGGCCGGAAAAAGACTCCCGACCCCGTCGCTCAGCTCGCTAACCGAGTCAGCTCTTCGACCGCGACTGTGTAATCACTCTGATCGAAAATCGCGCTGCCGACAACGAACAGATCCGTGCCAGCCTGAGCACACGCGGCGATCGTCTTCAATCCGATGCCGCCGTCCACGGACAGAATCGTGTCGGCCGAAATCATCTGCCGAGCCTGCCGCAACCTCTCGACCGACGCCGGAATGAAGGACTGTCCGCCGAAGCCGGCTTGCACGCTCATCAGCAACAGCAGGTCGATCTCGCCCACGAAGGGAGCGACATCAGACAGCGGGGTCTTCGGATTCAACACCAATCCCGCGACACGCCCGGCCTCTCGAATGCGACGCAGCAACGCCGTCGGCTGCGGCACCGCTTCCAAATGAAAACTGATCGCGTCGCAGCCCGCCTTGAGATACTCATCGAGATAATGGTCCGGGTCGGAGATCATCAAATGCGCGTCGAAGACCATGTCGGTCAGCGGCCGCACTTTTTCGATCACCATCGGCCCGTAGGACAAGTTCGGGACGAAGTGCCCATCCATGACGTCCCAATGCAGCACCTTGGACTTCGCGGCGGTGAGCCGTTCGACCTCGTGCGCCAAATTGCCAAAATCACACTTGAGCATCGACGGCGCGATGATCGGCCGAGCGGCTCGCATACGTTGCAGAATCTCGGTTCGGTTCATGATTGTTTCTTTCCAGGCAGTTTCCAGCCAAAGGCCAGCGCCAGCACCACGCCGGCGACGACCGCGGCCACCATCCAAGCATGGATGTGCGACCAAAACCAGTGCAGGACGATCGCGGACAACGTCAAACTCACCGCGCTCACCAGCGCGAGGCGTTCCACTGTGGCGCAGCGGCGCAACCACGTCAAACAAAACCCCCAGGTGGTCAACGGCCGGAAGATCAACAAGCCACCACCCCAAAACAGGCCCAGACCAATGAACGTCCCCAGCCAATTGACGATCGACGCCGTCGCCGAGCTCTCGATGTCTAAGACCTGCTGAACTTTCACCGGCGTCTGTTTGGAATCGGCAGACTGTTCGGTGAAAACTTTTTGTGCCGACGTCTGACTGGAAGTCGGCCGCGCCGACATCGTCGTGCGAGCATCCTGGTTCCACCACACCACCAGCCACGCCAGCACCCACACGATCAAGCCAGCCATGAATTGGCGGCGCGGTTCAGACGGAGCACCGTCGGCGTGAGTTCGGAACCAGTCCAAAGGATTGAGGGCCATGCGGAATTTGTAGCAGCACCTAAGTAGGCTAGACAGTTCGGCCGCTCGGCGATGGACAACTCAAGCGGCCGCCGAGGATGGCGACCTGACCGAAGTGCGGGAGTCCTCTCGCCCATTACGGCTCCTGAGTTGCATCCGAAACCGGTCAACGAAAAAGCCTCATCTCCCGGCGGGAAATGAGGCTTTTCGTGAGACCGCAGACTCAGAGGCGTCGGTGGGAGTTGAACCCACGCGTGACGGATTTGCAATCCGTTGCCTTAGCCACTTGGCTACGACGCCTGATGCGGGGCGGAATCTAGTTGTGGCTGAAAAGTGGGTCAAGGTGGCTCGTCGAGGGAGGGAGGGCATTGCAAATTGCAAATTGAGAATTGCAAATTGCAAATTGTTGGACGACGGTGGACAGTCTGTGGACATCATCGTCGATCACAGCAAGAAGGGGCGTTTCATGCCGCGTGATTTCAATACCGAGAGTTTGTCGCACGATCCGATTCACGGTTACATCCCGTTCGTTTCCCAGGACGGGATTCCGGCTGGAGAAGTTTCGGAGCAAGAGCTGATCGATCATCCGTGGGTGCAGCGGATGCGACAGATTCATCAATTGCAGACGGCGTGGTGGGTGTTTCCGTCGGCGGAGCACATGCGGTTTCAGCACATCCTGGGAGCGATGCATCTCGCTTCGGTGTGCATCGAGCGTTGGTATGAGTCGCTGGTGGCCTCGTGCGCGAATGTCCCCTCGCGAGCTTGTGTCGAAAGCCTCGTTCGGTTGGCCGCGCTGTTGCACGATGTTGGGCATGGGCCGTTCGGACATTTCTTCGATGATCATTACCTCGGCCAGTTTGGTGTCACGCACGAGGACATTGGCTCGGCGGTGATCCAACAAGAATTGGGAGATTTGATTCGCCGAGTGCGTCGGAATCCGAACGGCAAGCTGGGACCGCTGGAAGAACTCGATCCCAGCCAAGTCGCGTGGCTGATCCGTCGTCCGACAGGACGGCCGGAACTGGAACAAGGGCATCCCGTGTGGCTGCGGCGATTGCGGTCGCTCTTCAGTGGCATCTATACCGTGGACAACATGGATTTCGTGCTGCGCGACGCCTACATGTCGGGGTACAACACGAAAGCGTTCGACCTTTCGCGGATTCTGCACTACAGCTTCTTTTCTGCCGAAGGGCTGACGATTCACGCTCGTGGGTTGCCGACGCTGGTCAACTTCATTGAAACGCGAGCGAATCTGTTTCGGACGATTTATTTTCATCGGACCGTGCGCGCGATTGATCTGGCTCTGGAAGAGATGTTCGGTCCGACGATGCTGCGGCTGTTCGGCGGTTCGGACGGGCAGCCGATGAATCCGCTGGAGCATTTGGACGAATACCGACGCTTGACCGAATCGACGTTCCTGGTCGATGTGCAGCGCTGGTCGCGGAGTTCCGATCCGGAGTTGAAATCGCTCGGCGAGCAGTGGGACGCGCTGCTGGCTCGGAACGTGACTTGGAAGATGGCGGTCGAGCGGACCTTCAACTTCCACGCCGGTCAGGCGGAACGGACTTCGATCTTCTCCGAGCCGGACTTGGTCGAGAAACGCATTCGCGCGCACCTGCCCGCCGAGTTGAGAGAAATTGAACTGAAGATCGACGTGGCTCGGCACTATCACCGGCCGAGCGGCCGACTTCCCGCAGGCGGTCAGAATTTCCTGCTCGACTCGGTCGGCGGAACGCCGCGGGAACTGCACGACGACGAGCTCTTTCAGGCGTTGCCGACGAGCTTTTCGATCTTTCGCGTGTACGCGAAAGTTCATCGTCACGACGCGGCCCTCCATGCGGCGGTCAACGCGGTCTTGGGCGCGGTCGCGGACTCGAAGACAAACATGTGAGAGCGCGAGTCCTTGAGCAGCCGCAGCGCTCGTGGTTGCGTTCCGTTTTGGAGTCACATCGTTCTGCCCCATCATTCTGCCAAAGTTCTGTTGGCAGAATGATCGGGGCAAAATGATGTTGGAATCGAAGTCCGGTCTGAGGCGGAGGCCCGCTCAAACTTCAAGGGGATTGATCCGTGTGTGTTTCGATCCGTGTGCGAAGCGCGTTCGCCGGATTTTGAACACGCTTCGCACACGGATCGGAACTCACACACGGATGAAGGCAACACGACTCGCGGAGAGCCGTTTTCTCAACGCGATGGTTTTACGCGATGGTTCGATACGCGACGTGAAAAGTCTTGCGTCGTGCCGGGACGCTCAATTCTACTTCGCGGCTCAATCTTGGACCGGTTTCAACATTCGGTGTGTCAACGAACGGCTTCTCACGAGTCACCGTCACTCGCCCTTGAAAGATGACTTCATGCAACTGACCAACTGGCTGCAGCGGATGTTTCCTCGGATGACTTCTTCACGCTACTGGGGAGCACACGCTGTGGTCCGCCGTCGCGAGTGCGAGTTGGCACGCGGTCAGCGTTGGTTGGAGCCTTTGGAAGCGCGGACGCTGCTGACGACTGTGGTGATCGACTACTCGTTGGACACGAACAACTTCTTTGATACTCAGGACAAGAAGGATCTGCTGCAGACGGTCGCGGATTCACTGGCCAGCCGGCTAAATGACAATCTCTTGGCCATTACGCCCGGCCCATCCGGATTCGGCTTCCCTAACACCTGGGATACGATCTTCGATCACCCGGGGACGGGACTTGAATTTAGCATCACCGATCTGACCGTGCCGGCCGACACGATCATCATCTACGCGGGTGGTCGTGAGCTGACGGCACCGACGGTCGGGCAGGGGGGGCCCGGCGGCTTCAGTACTTCGGGCACGACCGAGTTCAACGAAATTGTGGCGGCGCGAGGTCAGGCCGGTGCGCTGTTGGCGACGGAAACAGACTTCAGTCTCTTTGGTGGTGCGATCACCTTTGATACGGCCAACGAGTGGCACTTCGGGTTGACGACCGAAGGCTTGGACTCGAACGAGACCGACTTCTTTTCGGTCGCTCAGCACGAAGTTGGGCATCTGCTGGGAATCGGCACGGCGAGTTCTTGGCGGAATCAGGTGATCGACGGCAGCTTTGTCGGAGCGGCCTCAGTGATCTCGTTTGGCGGCGATGTTCCGCTCTTTGGTGATGAGACGCACTGGGCGGAAGACACGACTTCGAACGGTCAAATTGCGACCATGAATCCCATCTTGCTGAACGGCACTCGCGCGCTGTTCACCAATCTGGACTTCGCCGCGCTGAGCGATGTCGGCTGGGAAGTCGCTCCGGCGGTCACCGGCGAGCTACCGAGCGTCACGTTGAGCCTCTCGTTCGAGAACATCACGGAAGCCGGCGGCACGTCCACCGTCACGGCGACGTTGTCCGAGGAATCGGCTCAGGACGTCACGGTCGCTCTCAGCTTTGACGGCACGGCCACGATCGTCAGCGACTACACCCGCTCCGGCACGCAGATCGTGATCATGGCCGGCGACCTGACCGGCACCGTCACGCTCGCCGCCGTGCAGGATGAATTGGATGAGGTGAGCGAGTTGATCGAGGTGGAGATCAGCAGCGTGACCAACGGCACTGAGTTCGAGACGCAACAAGTCATCGTCAGCATCACCGACGACGATTCGCCGCAGGGGGTCGGTCTGCAATTGATCGATATCAATACCGAGCTTGGGGAAGGTTCGTTCCCTGGGAATCTGGTCGATGTCAACGGCACGCTGTTCTTCTCTGCCTTCGATGCAGAGCACCTCCGCGAACTCTGGAAAAGCGATGGGACCGTTGAAGGGACGGTGCTCGTCGCCGACATCAGCACCGATCCCAGCAATCCTTTCGGATCATCTCCCTTTGAGCTGACGAACGTGAATGGCACGCTGTTCTTCGTTGCCAATGACGACCTCCACGGCTTTGAGTTGTGGAAGAGCGACGGAACCGCCGAGGGAACGGTGCTGGTCAAAGACATCACGCCGGGGCCGGATGGCAATATCTCGGCGATCAGCGAACTGACGGCGGTGGGCAGCACACTTTTCTTTTCAGCGATCGACGACAAAGGGGTCGAGTTGTGGAAAAGCGATGGAACCGAAGAGGGCACCATGCGGGTATCGGACATTGCTCCAGACGATGCGAGTTCGGTGCCGCAGTCTCTGACGAACGTCAATGGCACGTTGTTCTTTGTCGCCAACGATCAGGTTCACGGACTCGAACTTTGGAGAGTCGATCCGGTGACCGGTGCGGTCTTGATGCTCCGAGACATCGCCTCGGACATGTTCGATTCCGGCCCCGCCGACCTGACCGCCGTGGACGGCACGTTGTTCTTCTCCGCGACCGATGAGGAACACTCACGCGAGTTGTGGAAGAGTGATGGAACGGTCGAGGGGACGGTGTTCGTCAAAGACATCAATCCGAACGTCTTTTCGGGGACGACGGTGGCACTCTCGTCCGATCCCCGATTTCTGGTGAACTTCAACGGCACGCTGTTCTTCTCGGCCGACGACGGAGAGCTTGGACACCAATTGTGGATGAGCGACGGCACGGAAGAAGGGACCGTCCTTGTCAAAGAGGTCTCGGTCGGATTTATCAGCTTCGGTCCCGAGTTCCTGACGGTGGTCAACGACACGTTGTTCTTCGTTGGCGAAGACGCGGAGGCGGGATACGAACTATTTATCAGCGATGGGACGACGGAAGGGACGCAGCTCCTCAAGGACATTCGGCCGCTGTCACTCGAGGGGAATGACTCGTTTGCCGAGAATCTGACGAACGTCGACGGCAGGCTGTATTTCACCGCCGATGACGGCACGACGGGACCGGCCTTGTGGACCAGCGATGGCACGACCGCCGGAACCATGCTCGTCAGCGATATCGAACCGGATGAATTCGGTTTGGGGCCGACTCAATTGACGAGCGCGAACGGCCTCTTGTTCTTCACCGCCGACGATGGGACGAACGGCAATGAACTGTGGGTGTTGACTCCGCCCGCAGTGGCGCCGCCGCCGAACGTCACGCTGAGCCTCTCTTCGGCGACACTCGCGGAAGCGGCCGGGACCACCGTCGTTACCGCGACGCTGTCGGCCGCTTCGGACATGGACGT
Source organism: Planctomyces sp. SH-PL62 (assembly GCA_945905295.1). Lineage (GTDB taxonomy): Bacteria > Planctomycetota > Planctomycetia > Planctomycetales > Planctomycetaceae > SXKJ01. The sequence goes on from CAMDPX010000012.1 coordinate 17,066, forward strand.
GACGATCGTCTTGGGCTTCAGCGGCACTGCCACGAATCCCGGTGACTACAACCGCTCGGCCACGCAGATCGTGATCGCCGCCGGCAACATGACCGGCACCGTCACGCTCACCGCCGTTCAAGACACTCGTGACGAAACCAACGAGACGATCGTCGTGGACATCACCGACACGATCAACGCCTTAACCCTCAACCAACAAGTCACCGCCACGATCATCGACGACGACGCGCCGCCGACCGTCACCTTGAGCGTCACTCCGGCGACGATCGGAGAGAACGCGGGCCAAGCCGGACTCACCGCGACGTTGTCCGCCGTATCGGGTCGCGATGTCACCGTCTCTCTTGGCTTCGGCGGCACGGCCACGTTCACCGAGGACTACACGCGCACCGCCACGCAAATCGTGATCGCGGCCGGCAACATGACCGGCACGGCCACGCTGACCGCCGTGCAGAACGCTCGCCACGAAACCAACGAGACAATCGCCGTCGAGGTCACCGGCGTGACCAACGGCACGGAATCCGGCACGCAGCAAATCACCGTCACGATCACCGATGATGACCCGGTGAACAAGGCTCCGACCTTTACCAAAGGCCCCAACCAAACAACGTTGGAAGAGGTGGCTCAGTCCGTGAATTGGGCGACCGCGATCAGCGCCGGTGCGGGCGACCTGGGCCAACAGGTTCACTTCGAGGTCACGAACAACACGAACACGTCGTTGTTTGGTGTGTCGCCAGCGGTCTCGCCGACGGGAGTGCTGACATACACACCGGCCCCCAATGCGAATGGGACCGCGACCATCACCATCGTTCTGAAAGATGACGGCGGCACTGTGGACGGCGGTAAGGATTCCAGTGCGGCGATGACTTTCACGATCACCGTCACCGCCGTGAACGACGCGCCGACCTTTACCAAGGGGCCGGATCAAACCGTGATCGAAGACGTTGCCGGAGTGCAGACTGTCACTGGCTGGGCCACGAATCTCTCCCGCGGCGCGGCGAATGAAATGGCTCAGACTTTGAAGTTCGTGGTGACGGGAAATACGAATCCCGCGTTGTTCAAAACTCCGCCAGCGATTTCGTCGCCGGCGAATTCGACCACGGGCGTGTTGACCTACGCGACCGCCGCGAACGCGAATGGGTTCGCGGACATCACCATCCTCTTGGAGGACAACGGCGGCACGGCCAACGGCGGCTTAAACCGCAGCGCCGAGCAAACCTTTCGCATCACCGTCACCGCCGTGAACGACGCGCCGACAATCGTTGTGCCGGCGGCTCAAACGACGAACGAGGATACCGCCAAGCTCATTCCCGCCATCACGGTGGCGGACCTCGAAGCCACCACGCTGGATGTGAATTTGGCGGTCACTCGTGGTCAGCTCACGCTCGGTACCGTGACCGGGCTGACGTTCCAAAACAGCACGACCAACGGCAGCGCGAACGTGCGCATCCAAGGCAGCCAGACCGACGTCAACAATGCCTTGAAAACGCTGACTTACCTGCCGAACCAGAATGTGAGCGGCAGCGACACGCTGACGGCGACGGTTTCGGATTTGGGTGTGACCGGGACTGGCGGAACTCTGTCCGCCAGCAAAACGGTGGCCATCACGATCAAGCCGATCAACGACGCTCCGGTGCGGACGGCCGGAGTGCTGACCGCGATCAATGTGCTGGAAGACAGCGCGACCAGCACGGCGGCGTCGCTGGGCTTAAACAGTCTGACGTACGCTCCTGGACCGGCCACGGCCACCGATGAAATTGCGCCGCTGGCTCCAGCCGTGGCTCAGAAGCTGACGTTCAAGATCACGGCGATTCCGAATTTCGTGACGCTCTTCAAACCGGATGGCACGACGCAGGTGAGACTGAATGGCCTCGTCACCGCGACGGAACTTCAAGGCTTGCAGTACAAGACCGTCGCCAATCTGTTCGGGACGGGCGAGCTGAAGTTCGCCGTGACAGACAACGGTTCGGGATCGCTTCCGAACGTGAATTCGCTCACCGAAACCTTGAGCATCACGGTCGCTCCTGTGAGCGACGCGCCGACGATCGCAAACATCGCCGACATCGCCATCGACGAAGACAAATCGACGGCGGCGATCGCGTTCAAGATCGACGACGCGGAAGACAAGCTGACGAGTTTGAACGCGCTGACGGTGACGGCCACGTCGTCGAACATCGGCCTGGTCCCCAACTCCGCCACGAACATCGTCCTTGGCGGGAGCTTGGGCAACCGCACGATTCTGTTGAAGCCGCTCGCCAATCAATTCGGAGCGACGACGATTACCGTGACCGTCACTGACTCCAACCTCATGACCGCGACCGACACCTTTGTTCTGACCGTGCGGCCGATCAACGACGCACCGGTCGTGACCATCGCCACGTTGACCGTTCTGGAATACACGACGAACGGCTTCGTGGTCGGAACAGTGACCGCCACAGATGCCGATCCGGCCGACAATCCCGCGTTTGAGTTTGTGCCGCTGGTCAACAACACGTTTGCCATCGATCGGACCACGGGACAGATCACCGTCAAAGACTTCACGAAAATCGACTTTGAAACGCTCGGCGTCTACAGGCTGACCGTGAAAGCCATTGATCCTCAAAATGCTTCGGCCACGGGCATCATTACCGTCAACGTGCAGGACCAAGCGTTCGATCTTCCGGTCATCACGCTGGGCGACACAGTCAACTCGGTCACGGTTGCCAGAGAGGCGAACAGTCTGGTCGTTCGGCAAGGGACCACGAACTTGATTCCATCGACCACCCCGCCGCTGCCGGCCGTGATCGCGATCGAAGACATCGCGACGGTGGAGATCAACGGCGGCAGCTCTGCTGACACGTTGTTGCTCGATCAGACGTTGAACACGGCGGGCACGGCGGCGAGTCACCGCTTCAAAGGTCGCATCCTCTTCAACGGACTCAACGGCAACGATGTGTTGGACGGTCGAGCAATCACGGTCGGCAGTTTCGGCGTCCAATTCGACGGCGGCGACGGCAACGATCTCGCCCAGGCCGGCGCGGAGATCGACACGCTGATCGGTGGAGCCGGCAACGACCTGCTCAGCGGCGGCAAAGGGAGCGACACCTACCGCTTTGCCGACCTCGCCGCCGACGCGACCGACGAGATCGACACGCTCACCGAATTGCCGGGCACGGCCGAAGGAGCGGCCGACGTGTTGGACTTCAGTGCTCTGACCACCGACGTGGTCGTGAAGCTTACCAGCGAGACCGCGCTGGCGACGCACGCTCACCGCGTCGTCAAAACCTCCGCGACAGGCACGATCAAGCTCGCACCGAACTTCGAAAACGGGACCGGCGGCGCGGGCAACGATTCGATTCTCGGCAGTGCCGTGGCCAACAGCCTGCTGGGCGGAGCCGGCATCGACACGATCATCGGCGGAGCCGGCAACGATACGCTCCGCGGCGGCGATGGCGATGACACGCTGATCGGCGGTTTGGGAGCGGATTCCGTTTTCGGCGACTCCGGCAGCGACGTTGGACTCGGCGGTCGAGGCAGTGCGGCCCGCGGCGGTACGGGCGTCAGAGACGCGGGAGACATCCTGGACGCGTCCCTCGAAAGCATCAACGAAGCGTTCGCCACAGTCTTCGGGTTCGAGTCGTTGTGAGCGCCTATTCGAGAAGTCTGTCGCCTGGCTCTCCGAGTCTGTGAATAGATGACGTGGGGCACGTTTTCAACGTGCCCAATCAGCCTGTTTTCGAGCACGTTGAAAACGTGCTCCACGAAAACTTCACAGCCTCTCCGATTCGGGACTTTTGCGAGAAAATACCCGACTCGGAGAGTCAGGCTACGGTTACAAGCCACTTTTCGGGCAGCCTCTGAGACAACCGAGTTTAGCCAACCTGCTTCCCAGCCGCTGGCGGCCAGAGTGACGAATCAGGCCCACATGCTCCGCCGGACGCTTACGCGTGGCTCTGCAACTCGACTTTCAAAGCGAGTCACTTCCACTTCGTGAACCAAACACCAATCGGGAGCACGGTCGTTCTTCGCTCAATCCTCCGAAAGCGGATCGACCTCGAATGTTGGACGTAGGACGGGCACTCTGGCTCGTCGCCGTGGGTAATGGAATCACCTATACGCGACTCAGGGGTTCGACGGATTTGCATTTTTGAAATCAGTGGCACAATCAAGTCCGTCAACGACAGCTTCTTCGATGGAGTGATTTGTGGCCAATCATCTCCGCTGACTGCGACGAGCACACTCGGCCTCTCGAGCGGATCGCGTTTCGCCTGAATCGTATTTGGTCTCCGCCAGAGCTGGTGACGTTTGAGTCCTTCGATGGAGTACGCTCTTTGAGCAACAACTGGATCGGGACAGTTGGCTGGCAAGATTTGGATGAGATCTTCGGAATGACTGATCGACAATCAGCGCATGATGGCGCGCTGCGCGTTGGCACAGTCCTCCGCAGCAGGACGAGGGACTGACCGTACGGCGAAATAAGATTTGGTTGTGAGTTCGGCAATCGCAAAGTGCCAAGTGATTCCAGATGTCTTGAGCAACCGGCCGCGAAGAGTTCGTGTGGGGTGCCGACGCTGGTCAACTTCATTGAAACGCGAGCGAATCTATTTCGGACGATTTATTTTCATCGGACCGTGCGAGCAATTGATCTGGCCCTGGAAGAGATGTTCGGTCCGACGATGCTGCGGTTGTTCGGCGGTTCGGACGGGCAGCCGATGAATCCGCTGGAACATTTGGACGAATACCGGCGCTTGACCGAATCGACTTTTCTGGTCGATGTGCAGCGTTGGTCGCGAAGCTCCGACCCGGAATTGAAATCGTTCGGCGAGCAGTGGGACGCACTCCTGGCTCGGAACGTAACTTGGAAGATGGCAGTCGAGCGGACCTTCAACTTCCACGCCGGCCAGGCGGAACGGACTTCGATCTTCTCTGAGCCGGACTTGGTCGAGAAACGCATTCGCGCACACCTGCCCGCCGACTTGAGAGAAATTGAACTGAAGATCGACGTGGCTCGGCACTATCACCGTCCGAGCGGCCGGCTTCTCGCCGGCGGTCAGAGTTTCTTGCTCGACTCGGCCGGCGGCACACCGCGCGAACTACACGACGACGAGCTGTTTCAGGCGTTGCCGACCAGTTTCTCAATCTTTCAGGTTTATTCGAAGGATCATCGCCACGACGCGGCGTTGCATGCGGCCGTCAACTCTATCTTGGGCGCGGTGGCGGACTCAAAGACGAATATGTGATGGTTGCTGGATTCGTTGCCGATGCTGTGATTTCGAGGCGTTGTCGATGCTCTGGAGTGCTCGGAACGGCACCAAACGACGCTGTAATCGCCGCTTTCCGACAGGCCACAGAAACCGCAGTGGGGCTACCGCAAGTCTTGATTTTTGCGGTATTCAGCATTGTTTGCTGTATTCACCCTTGTTTGCGGTATTCACCCCTGCGTAATTTGATTTTTCCTAAACATCCCAATGTTACAAGAATTGTGGCTGCGGTTGCTTTTTGTAAGTCTTGTCCGCAGATTGAGTTCCGTCTACGGCGACTCAAGCGGTCTCGCCAGGCCGGCGACGCGCGGAGATGGAGTCTTGAGTAGACGGTTCGATTGGGTAATTCCTCTTAACGAACGTCTTAATGGCCCGGAGTGCGTTTTTTTGATGCGCATTTTTTACACAGAGAGAGAGTCACGATGGTTTTCAGTGCTGCCAGTCTGATTCAGAGTCTATTTATTCCCACCAAATCCAAGTTTTCGAGAAGAAATCGTCGGACGAAAGGGTATCAATCGCGGCAGATGAACCGCGCACCTCAGTCGGGCTGGGTCGTTTCGCCACGTGCCGAGGGTTTGGAGGACCGAACTCTGCTGGCGTTTAACTTGAGCATCAGCACTTTGGCGACGACCGGTGTCACGAGCGTTGTTTCTGGCGGGAACCGGACCTTCACGGCGACGGCGGACGACGCGAACATCAACGTCGCCGAAATCCAGGCGGAATTTGTCGCGAATCTGAACGTCGTCATCAGCAACGGCAGCATGGGTGGCCAGCCGGGAAACATCAGTTGGAATTCAGCACTCGACTTCAACGGCTTCGACGGCACTCAGACGCTGACGATCAATACCGATCCCAGCGGTGCCAGCGCGTCGTTTACTCTGTTGAATGTCAGCATCTCGGACAGCGTCGCCGGCGGCGAGGTTCTGAATATTGTCATCAACGCACACAACGGCGTCCTCCTCTCAGGGGCGAATGCAGACGTGACGACCGGCGATGGTTCATTCACCGTCAATGCCGACATCGACGCCAACGGCACGGGCACCTTCACCTCGGGCGATGCGGGCAGCGCGGTCTCGGCGACAAGCGGTGCGGTCTCCATCACCGCCGCGGATGTTGCTCTGACGGGAACGCTTGCCGGGACGTCGACCATTGCGCTCACTCCGTCGGTCGCCAGCAGCACGATCGGAATTGGCGCGGGGTCCACGGGAACATTCCAACTTCTGACCAGCGATCTAGCTCAACTGACCAATGGCTTCAGCTCAATCACGATCGGCGACGCGACCAACGGCACGGGCGCGGTGGACATTAACAGTTCGACATTCAACGACCCGATCACGATCGTCGGCGGTTCGATCGCAGTGACGGAGCTGAATGCCGGCTTGAACGATGTGACGCTGACCGCTCGCACGGGCGCAATCACGGATGGTGGTAACGACAGCACGGACATTATCGGCGGCAAGGTGAATTTGGTCGTGATGGCCAGCGGGAACGAGATCGGCGTCGCCGGGCCAGTGGGTGGACCTTCCGACCCACTCGAGATTGATGTGGCGACCCTGCTCAATGCCAGCACCGTGGACGGCCACATCACCTTGGAGGATGTGGGGGGCAACTTGCCGCTGGGTGTCCTGAATGCCGGCGCTGCGATGATTCTGCTGACCACCAGAGACGGCGCGATGACCGATGGGAATGACGGTATCGGGGCCGCCAACCTGACGGCAGCAGCGGGCGTGAACTTAACGACCAACGGATTTCTATTCGGAATTATTCTCGGCACCGCGATCGGTACCGAGGTCCGACCCATTCGGACCGTCACCGGATCGCTCTCGGCCACCACCAGCAACGGGGGCATTTTTGTTTCCGATTCAAACGCTCCGGGACTCATCATCAAGAACGTGCTGGCGAAAGAAGGGGGCTTCGGTCCGATCGTCGACGCGAGTAATCATGTCTCCGTGAACGCGGGCTCTCCGCACGCGGGCACCTTCGACGTCAGCATCACGGCGCAAGGGCCGATTGTGCTCAACAGTGTCATGGCACCTGATGCCGTCACGCTCAACTCCACAACAGGGGCCATTCTGGACTCGAATCAGCAGTTGACCGACGTCCTGGCTCGAACGGTGAACCTGATTGCCAGCGGCGCGATCGGCCAGGTGACCGACGCCATCGAAATGACGGCCGAGAGCTTCAGTGCTAGCACAATGGATGGTGGCATCTTCCTCGCGGAAACACTCGTGGGAACGGCGGCGTCCGTCGTGGCTGGAGGGGCGAATAACAACGTCGTCGTGACGAGTTCGGCATCGAGCTTGCGCCTGGGCACCATCACAGCGCAGGGCAACGTGACGGTCAAGAACGACGCGGGATCGCTGGTCGATAGCAATGGCGCGACGTTGAATGTCACTGGCCAGATGGTCGATTTGATCGGGAAGTCTGGTATTGGAACTTCGACCGATCCGATTGAGACGACCGCTTTCGATCTGGTCGCCACAGCCAGCGACCTCGCCGCGCCCATTTTGTGACAGAGACCGATGGATTGAATTACGTCGTGGTTAAGACCAACGACGGCAACGTCACCATCAACTTCACGGGTGGACCGCTCTCGTTCACGGCGAGCACGGATGTGCTCAACGCATCGGGCGTGCCCGTGACGTTTGAGACCACTGGCGGCGGCATCAAACTGGGTGATGTCGATGTGGGAAGCAGCGCTGCCAGCATCACGGCCTTTGGAGCCATTCAAGACGACTCCAATAATTCGACGGTCGTTCGAGGAGGCACTGTTACACTCAAGGCGGGGACCGGCATCGGCGCGGTTGGAAATGAGATCGACACGGATGTCATGACATTGACCGCCACAACGACCTCGGGGGTCATCCAAATCCGCGAAGCTAACGCACTGACGCTGTCCGCGACCACTTCGAGTGGCAACATCGACGTGCGCAACACCACAGGCGATTTGACTCTGCTGACCGTCTCGACGACCGGTAACGCCACCCTGCATGCGGGTGGTGCCATTTTGGACGGGAACGCGAACTCCAACAATGTGTCTGCCAATATGCTCGAGCTCGACGCATCCAATGGCGTCGGTGCCTCCACGGACGTGCTTGAGACTTCGGTCAGCAGCCTGACGGCCCCCAGTGGATTGGGTGGTGGTTTGTTCTTGAGCAATAGCAAAGCGCTGAACTTGGACTCGGTAACCGCAACAGGGTCCGTGTCGGTGGCGACCACCGGAAACTTGACGGTCGGCACCATCACCGCCGAAGACCAGTCCGTCACCTTGAGTGCGACGGGCGAGTTGATCGATTCCAATGGTCCCACCCTCAACATCACCGCCGCGAGTGCCACGCTGAATGGATCAAAGATCGGAACATCCAGCGACAAGTTTGAAACGAGCGTGGCGACGCTCACAGCCGCAACGTCGTCGGGCGGGCTTTTTGTGAGCGACTTCGGCACCACAAGCCTCACGCTTACCGCGACAGCGATTGGACAGGGAGCTGATATCGACATCGACGGCGCGGGGGACATCGTCCTGGAGACAGCCACAGCGCAGGGCGATACGGTGAAACTGAACGCGGCCGGTAAGATCCTCGATGGCAATGACACACCCACGACAAAACCGGTCAATATCACGGCCAATACGCTCGATATCGCCGCTCCGGGTGGAATTGGCACCCCCACGAATCAACTGGAAGTGAATGTGAATCAGGTGCTCGGTGCGGATGGCGGAGCCGGCGGAGGCAGTGTGGCCAACTCCGGCCCATTAGCGATCAAGGAAGAAGCACTTGAGAAATCCGGATCCGGAGAATTGGTGTTCGATGCCGAGTCCATCACCATTCTCAACATCGCCGACAACACGGCGACCGTCGCGTCCGGTCGCTCGGTGGTCTTCAGGACGCAGATGGGGAATATCGTGTTCCTCGATCCGGCCGACACGATTCAGGCTTCAGGTGCCGGTGGCATAACCGTTCAGGCAGGACTGGTCTCCGGAAGTGGAGCGGTCGCGGTTCTGGGAAACCTCAAGACCTCCGGCGGCGCCATTATTGTCAGTGCCGACCGAAACATCACGATTGGACTCTTGGATGCCGGCGCGGGGTCCGTGAGCGTGATCTCAAAGGCGGGAGTTATCGTCGATGGTAACGGCCCGTCGCTCAACATCATTGGCGGCGCGGCGACCGTCAGCGGAGTGACGCCGACCGCTCGCCAAGCGGAACTCAACGAAATCAACAAAATTGCGGATGCCGCTGGCACGCGTGCCGAGGCAGCCGCCAAGCAGACTTCGTTTGAAGCATTCAATGCCGGGTCGGTGATCACGGACGCTGCTCAGACGTCTTCCGCGAGCGCTGTCGCCAGAGCAGCGGACGATGTCGCTGTGAAGACGGAGATCGCTAGTGCAAAAGAGGACACCGCGGATTCCAGGCAACTTCGTGCGGATATCGCGGCAGGGGTGTCACAAGGCCTCGTCATCGCGGCGGATGTTGTCTTAGTCGTTGCCTCGGTTGCACAGGCCATTCCTCTGACAGGTGACGGCGGGGCGTTTTCGGTTGCCGCAGGACTCACGGTTGCGGCCGATGTTGCGGGAGCTGTGGCCTTTGGACTTCAGATCGCCGCTGACATAGCGGCAGGCGAGGCAACCGATGCTGCGATTGCCGAGGCCAAAGCCGAAGCGCAGTTGTTTGCCGCACGCTCGACTTTAGAACTGGCAACCTCAACGGCAAATGCGTTCAAGGAGTCAACTTCGATTGCAAAAGCAGCCGCCGAGAAGGCGGCGATCGCTCGCGATGCGGCCGCACGCGTCAGCGATCAAGCGACTCTGGCTCGCGACCAGGCCAATGCGCTCGGAACCGCCGCCGAGCCGCTGGGTATTCAAGCGACAGGCCCGGTCACCATCACGGCTGGCCAGAGCGACATCTTCCTGCAACTGGTCGGCCCCACCACGTTGGGGAATGTCACAGCGACCGGCGCGGACAAAACCATTGAAGTCAGCGCGACTGGCAACATTACCATTCAAGGCACCATTTCCTCTCCAACTCAGGTGCGGATCGACACGTCGAGCGGCGCCATCGTCAACGGCGGCGGAAAAATTTCGGCGTTGGAATTCGTCGCGACAGCCACGGCTGGAGTGGGCACGTCCGGCCCACTGGCAACAATGGTCGACAAGATCGCCATCTCGGGTGGGACCGGCGGAGTGAACATCTCCAACACCGGCAATCTTGAGGTCACGACCATCGACGGTGTAGTCGGAGTCGCGGCAACCGGGGCCGGCATCGCGATCCATGTCATGGGCTCGATCACCGTGACTCAACCAGTCGCCGGGACCGGTGCCTGCACGGTCTTGCTGGACGCAAAGGGTGGCAATGACGGCGACCTCTTCGTGAACAACGTGGTGTCGACCGTGAATGGTACGCTTGGGTTGAAAGCGACTGACGACATTGTGTCCAACGCCAGCGGCAGGCTCGTAACGACCAGTGGCGCGGTCGCGCTCACCGCCGATAGCGACAACACCGACGGCGGCACGATCACCTATACGGCGACGGTGAATCATGGTTCGGCGGGTTCGACCTGGAGCCTCTCCGACACGGACGGGACGATGAGTGCCGTCATCAGCGGCACTGGCCCATTGACCAAAACGGGAACGGGCACGTTGACCCTCTCCGCGGCGAACACCTACACGGGTGACACCATCATCAACCAAGGTTCGCTCGCACTTTCCGGTGGCGCTGCCATTGCCAATTCGGTGGCTGTCAAACTGACCGTGACTGGTGCGGATTTGACGCTGAATAACAGCGAAACGATCGGCAGCTTGGAGGGTGTGGCTGGCACGACAGTGACTCTCGGAGACCAGACCCTGACGACGGGGGGCAACAACAACACAACCTTGTATGCGGGTGCCATCGGCGGCCTCGGCGGCAAGTTGACGAAACTGGGAACCGGAACCTTCACCCTTTCCGGGACGAACAACTACACCGGTCTCACCACGATCAGCGGCGGTACACTCGCCTTGACCGGCGGCTCGGCCATTGCCGATACCGAGCCGGGGTCCGGGGCCGTCAGCATCAACGTCGCCGGCGCAAACATGCTGTTGAATGACAGCGAAACGATCGGCAGCCTGAGCGGCGTGACCGGCAGCACCGTGATGCTCGGCAACAAGTTGCTGACCACTGGTGATGCCAGTAGCACGACATTCGCGGGTGTCATCAGCGGCAACGGCGGCACTCTGACGAAGCAGGGGTCCGGCACCTTCACCCTTTCCGGCACGAACACCTACACCGGCGTCACCACCGTCCGTGCTGGTACGCTCGCACTCTCAGGAGGCTCGGCCATTCTCGATACCGTGGCCGTCAACCTCTCCGAAGCCGGCGCGGATTTGACGCTCAATGACAGCGAAACGATCGGCAGCCTGACCGGCGTGACCGACACGACTGTGACTCTCGGTGACCAGACCCTGACGACGGGGTTCAATGACACCAGCACCTCGTACGCGGGAGCCATCGGTGGCACCGGCGGGCTGACCAAGGTCGGAACCGGTACCTTCACACTCACTGGCGTCAACACTTACACCGGTCTCACGACCATCAGCGGCGGTACGCTGGCACTATCGGGCGGCGCGGCCATTGCCGATACCGAGCCGGGGTCCGGGGCCGTCAGCATCAACGTCGCCGGCGCAAACTTGCTGCTGAATGACAGCGAAACGATCGGCAGCCTGAGCGGCGTGGATGGCACCACCGTGATGCTCGGCGACCAATTGCTGACCACTGGTGATGCCAGTGACACGACATTCGCGGGTGTCATCAGCGGCGACGGCGGCACTCTGACGAAGCAGGGGTCCGGCACCTTCACCCTCTCCGGCGTCAACACCTACACCGGTGTCACCACTGTCAGCGCCGGCACGCTCGCTTTGGGAGCATCGAACGCTCTCGCGGACGCATCAAAAGTCACCGTGAATGGCGGCACCTTCGACATTGGAACTTTCAGCGATACGGTCGCCGAAGTACTTCTGACAGAGGGTTCGATCACCGGAACAACAGGCGTGTTGACCTCAACCACGAACTACGATGTAAGATCGGGCTTGGTGAGCGCGATCCTGGGTGGCACAGTCGGCCTCGATAAGAGCACTGCCGGCACCGTCACACTCTCCGGAACGAACACCTACACCGGCACGACGACGATCAGCGCGGGCACGCTCGCGCTCTCGGGCGGCACGGCTCTCGAAGACTTGGGCCAGGTGATCCTCAGCGTCGCGGACGCGAACCTGACCCTGAACGCGAGCGAAACGGTCGGCTCTCTGTCGGGCGTCGCGGGGACTACGGTGACACTCGGAGCGAACACGCTGACGGCCGGCGGCAACGATGGGACGACGACCTATGCCGGCGTGATCGACGGCACAGGCGGGTTGACCAAGATCGGCTCGGGAACGCTGACGCTTTCCGGCGAGAACACCTACACGGGAGCGACGACGATCAACGCGGGCACGCTCACGTTGGGTGCTGCGGGTGGTGTGATCGCCGACAGCTCTGCGGTGACCGTGGCGAACGGGACGACGTTCAATCTCGCGAACAACTCCGAAACCGTGGGCTCGATCGCGGGAGCGGGCCTGATCACGCTTGGCTCGGCGACGCTCACCGCCGGCGGGAACGATAGCAGCACAACCTTCTCCGGTGTCATCAGCGGCACAGGCGCGCTGACCAAAGAGGGAACCGGAACGCTGACACTCTCCGGAACGAATACTTACACCGGCACGACGACGGTCAGCGCGGGCTCACTCGCGCTCTCGGGCGGCACGGCTCTCGAAGACTTGGGGCAGGTGATCCTCAGCGACGCGGGGGCGGACCTGACCCTGAACGCGAGCGAAACGGTCGGCTCTCTGTCCGGCGTTGCTGGGACTACCGTGACGCTCGGAGCGAACACGCTGACGGCCGGCGGCAACAATGGGACGACGACCTATGCCGGTGTGATCGGCGGCACAGGCGGTTTGACCAAGATCGGCTCGGGAACGCTGACGCTTTCCGGCGCGAACACCTATTCGGGAACGACGACCGTCAGCGCCGGCACGCTCGCCCTAGGGGTGTCGAACAGCCTCGCGAACGATTCGGAACTCCTCGTGAACGGCGGCTCCTTCAGCATCGGAACCTTCAGTGATACGGTTAACGAGGTGCATCTGACAGAGGGTTCGATCACCGGGACAACGGGCGTGTTGACCTCGTTGACGAACTACGATCTGCGAATGGGCTTGGTGAGCGCGATCCTGAACGGCACGGCCGGTCTCGATAAGACCACTGCCGGCACCGTCACGCTCACGGGGGCGAACACCTACACCGGTGCGACGACCATCAGCGCCGGCCGGCTGGACGTCAACGGTTCGACAGCCGCCGGTAGCGTGGTCTCCGTGCAAAACACTGCCACGCTGGGCGGAACTGGCACGGTCTTTGGGACCGTGAACGTGCAGAGCGGCGGCACTGTTTCGCCAGGCACAAGTCCCGGAGTCCTCAACACCACCATCGTCAACTTCCTCGGCGGCTCGACGTTCGCGATCGACATCGGCGGCACGACACCTGGAAACTTAGCGACGAATTACGATCAACTGGTGGTAGCCGGCAACAACCGCGTCACGAATCTTGGAGGTGCGGAACTGGTCTTCGCCCTCTCGGCCCCACCCGCCGCGGGCGGCGGTCAAGTCTATAAGATCATTGACAGCACCGGGACGATGGCGAGAGTGGCTGGCACCTTCAAGTACCGTGGCATCACGCTGAGTGATGGGGACACATTGACGGTCGATAGGTCGATCTTCCGGATTAACTACAACCCGAGAGGCGCGGCTGGCGACGTGATTTTGACCGCGGTGCCGGCCACGACGCAGGCAACTCTCAGCGCCGATGGAACGCTCACCATCACCGACATCGGCGCAGCGTCCAGTGACAAGCTGACGCTCTCTCTCGATGCCGGCGGCAATGTGGTGATTCACGATCCGAAGAATGCGATTGGCGTGTCGGTCGGTGTGGAATCGGGTAGGGTTGCACTTACGGCGTTGACGAAGATCGTCGTCAACACTGGTGTCGGTTCGGACTCGCTGCTCATCGATTTTACGAACGGCAATCCGATCCCCTCCGGCGGGCTTGCTTACGACGCCGGTGTCATTGGGGGGGGCCGACTTCCTGCTGTTGAAAAACTTAGGTATGCCGTTTAGTTCGGTCACCTATCAACCGATCGCCCTTGATGCAACATTCCTCCTGAATCCCAAGACCCCGCCGGGATCGGAGCCGATTCGAGTGTCCTTCAAGGAGGTGTCGAATGTGTCGCTGGAGGGCACTCAAGCTGCCGACTTGATCTTCGAGATGTCGGCCAACAACGACTCGGTGGCACTGTCAGCAGCAACTGCCGGCAAGGAAAGCTTCACGGGTAGTGGTGGCGTGCAGAGGTTGGACTTCAGCGTGACTGGGATTACTGGGCTGACAGTCAATGGCAACAACGGCAACGACACCCTAAAGGTCAACAGTCTCGATTCGGCGTTCAACGCGGGAATCGCGCTCAACGGCGGTGGCGGAAATGACATCCTCGACGCCACTGGCTCCAAGAAGACCGTCGGCGGAGTGACCACTGGAGTCAACACGGTTCAAAACGGAGGCAACAACGACGATAAGCTGACCGGCGGCATCGGCAACGACACGCTCGACGGCGGTTCTGGGAACGACATCCTGAAGGGTGGGGCCGGCAACGATGCGATCCTCGGAGGAGACGGCAATGACCAGATCTACGGCGACGCCGGCAACGACACGGTCTCCGGCGGAAACAACAATGATTCGATCCTGGGAGGTGCGGGCAACGACGTGCTGGCCGGTGAAGCTGGCATCGACACGGTGAAAGGTGAGGCCGGCTCGGACACGATCGCCGGTGGCAGTGGATCGGGCGCTGATCTGGGAGACGTTGTCACCGATCTCGCCATCGACAAAGACGAGGATTTGATCCTGGTCTTCAACGACACCTCCAAACTATTTGAGATCATGGGTGTCTAAGGGTGTGGTTTCGGGATGAGTGGACTGCGTCCGCTTTGTGAGACTCGCGATCATCTTGACGGAACGCAGTCACTCATCTCGGCAGGCGCGCACATCACGGCTGTTCGACCGGCAACGGCGATGACAATCCGTGCGAGTGCGGCTAGTGGCCTGCCTATGACCTTCGCGGTCAAACCGACCTTGACGGCTATGTCCGTCGTGCGGCTCAGGCGTGTCGCAGCGGTCGTTGCAGTCGTGTCGGTGGATCGCGCTGGACTAGCCATCGGGGTCGTACCGGCCGATATCCAGCGTCATGCTCGACCTGGATTTCGTTGTGTTGGACGCTCATCCCGAATGGCGGCAATTACTGCTGGCCTACGGCGAAGGCGTTGAAGTCGCTTCGACGGCCGATGCCGAGACCGCTGAATTCTTGGCGCGAGGTTTTCGGCCGCGCGTTCGAGAAGTGGATGGCGTGCCGGCCGACCAGATGGCTCGCGTGCATGGCAAGCTGATTGCCCACGGGTTGCTTCAAGTGGAGATTGCCGGACGCGCGGGTGGCATGCTGTATCAACTGACGACCGCCGGTCGCCGCGCGTGCTTGCAGGTCGCCGAAAGCCTCGAAGAAGAGTCGCTGGAACCTGCCTTGGCTTAACCGGCCCTACGCCGAGTCAGTCCAGGGATTCCAGAAACCATTTCGATTTGACGAAATTGACCGGACGAGCTGGTTCCGGCAAGGTCTCTCCCGTGAGTTCGTGGATCGCCCAGCGGATCGCCATCGAGGTGGTATCGAGTTCGGTGTTCGGGCCAAGAAACTTTCGCATCGGATCCACTTGAGATTTGGCTTGCATCCGTCCCAGTGAAATCGCGCAAGCGTGACGGACTCGGGACGATTCCTGGGGGATCGCCGAGAGCGGTTCGGTGAGGCGTTCGGTCATGAGTTTTGCCAGCGGTTCATCCAATTTGTCGGCGTGCAGATGCCCCAACGCCCAGATGGCTCCGCCGCGAGTGAGCTCACCCAACAACAGGTTCTTGGGGACGTAACTTCGCAGCACGGGATCGGCGGGAGCGTATTTCATCAGGCCGAGGGCTTCGCACAAATGGGCGACTTGTGCATCGGCGGCGTGCGTCGCTGTTCCCACTTTGCTCCGCACTTCGAATTCCTTCTGAACCTTTTCCAGAATCGCGGGGAGCGTGTCCTGCACGGCGAGCTTGCGCAGTCCCCAAGCGGTGGCGACGGTCACCTCGCCGCGCGGCGAATTCAACAATTGCGCCATTCGCGCGGCGGCGGGCTTGTGATCGAGCGCTGTGAGTAACAGAGCGGCTTGCTCCTGGCCTGGCCAACGGTCGCCAGCCAAAACCTCGGTGGCCGATTGGATGATGGGAGCAAATAGCTCGGCCTCTTGCGCCAGCACGAACAATCGTTCGCGAACCTGGCCGCGCACGCCCGGATGCGGATCATCCAGCAACCGTCCGAGTCGCGCGGCACGATCCGGCGTGGCGAGCGTCACGTAAGTCGCGACTCCCTGAAGTCGGACATTCGCATCGCGATTGGTTAAGACTTGTTCGCCGATCGGCAGAATGAGTTGAGGGTCCTTGAAGTTCAGCGCCGTGAGCGCCGCAGCCGCGATGGTTGGTTCTTCGTCTTGGGCCAGTCGGACCAAACGGGATTGCTCGGTCTGACTGCGATGCTGCTTGAGGAGCGATGTGGCACACAGTCGATTCACAATCGAGGGAGCGGGGGAATCAAGGAGCTTCTCCGCATCAGGTCCAAGACCTGAATTCTGAATTTGACCGGCCGCTCGCGCTGCCGCCAGCCGAGTTCCGCTCGGACGGAGCGGGTCATGCACGATCAACAGCAAAGCCGGAATCATGGAGCTGTCGCTGGTGACCTGTGCGGCGTCGATCGCCAGCATCAGATCGCGTTGCCGCGTGTCGGCGACGTCCAATCGCTGCTGCCAGACTTGGCGGATGGGCTGGTACTTCCACTTGGCCAAAGCCGGTTCGATCTGTTGCCGCAGATCGGTTCCGTATTTCTGCGAGACCGCGAATAAAGTGTCGGCCGACTCACGCGCTTCCAACACGATCAGCGCCCGCGCGGCCGGCACGCGAGCGGCTGGGTGCGTGCTTTCGGCCGAGACGATATTGACGAGTATCGGTTTCGCCTCGGCGAGGTCGGGAGTGCCGAGAAGATGCGCCTCGGCAATCGCCTCGGCAGCCCGGCGTTGCAGGTCGATCTCCGGCCGAGCCAGGGCTTTCAGCCAGAGCGGCCGGTGTTTGACCGGAAAGACAACGATCGGCTCCGGAACTTTGAGGATGGGATCGGAGTCCATCGCGAGTTCGGTCCGAATCTCGGCACGCGCGACCGCTCCCGCAGTCAGCAACAACGTCATCAGCAAAACGATTGGTCGCATGGATGGCCCCTCATTGCGGACGCGAGATGCGATGAGTTTGACCCATCAGAACCAAAAGACACACCACGGAGGCGATTCCGAGAAACCACCAGTTGCCGGGAATCAATTCGTAGTCGCGGAATCCCGGCAGCCGAATCACGGAGAGTGCCGCCGCCACCGGATTGATGAGCAACGCCTTCTCGACGGTGTTGTGGCCGAACGGCGCATCGCGTCCCAACCAGATCAGCAACGGTGTTCCGCACACGGCCAGCAACGCGGCGTAAGACGCGGCGGTGGCTGTCGCCGTGCGACGGAACAAACTGCCGACGGCCGCGCTCAGCAGCATCGCAAACCCGGCGGTCGCGAACAGGCAGATCACCACTCGTTCGACTTGCAGCCGCAGACCGGGTTCGATGTAGACCATCACCACGTAACCTGGCAGCGTCGCACACAAGACCAACAGCAAGGTCAGAATCACGCTCAGCAGTTTGCCCCACACGATGCGCGTGGGGGACAACGGAGTCATCTGCAACAAGGGCCAACCGCCGCTCTCGCGTTCGGTGCTGAGCAAACCGGAGGCGAGGCTCGGCGTGATCAGCACCAGCAGCGCGACTTGCATCAGCACCAGGATCGCGCCGATCGTGTCCACGCCCCAGTCGAGGGTGCCGGTCACGGTCGCATAGGTCAGCATCAGTGACAACACGGCGCAGACGGAGACAAGCCTCAGCAGCCAGTGCAGGCGGCCGAATCGGCGGCAGCGAAATTCTTTGACCATCACCGGATTCACGAACGGTCCAATGGCGCGTGACCGGCGTTGCGGATCGACGAGAAACATCACTCGCCGCCACAACTGAATTCCGAAGCTCTGATCGTTGCTGATCAGGCCCGCCGCGCGAGCTTGATCGAAGATCGTGTGATTCAACCGGCTGATTGTCCACAGCGAGAACACAGCCGACAGGATCAGTGAGACGACGGTGAATCGCCCCGGCACATCGCTGGTCGAGATCAAGCCCGAAGCTCCCAGATCACCGGCTCCCAGCAGCGACATCATGGCAGCGAACGGCGACACGCAGCGCAGCCAGTCGCTGAGGTCCGCCAAAGAGGTCTCGGTCCCTTGAAAGAACTGGTGCGGAGCGAGCAGCAACACGCTCGACAGCAACACCAGCCCGTAAGTCCAACGGACCGCCGCGTCGGTAGTCGTCGCGTAGGTGCTGACTAACAGACCCAGCGTCGCGAATTGCAGAGCGGTCAGCAGCAGCATTCCGTAAACGGCCAGCAAGTCGTGTGTCAGCGAGATACCGCCGAGCGCATAACACGCGGCGGCGGCCGGCAGGCTTAAGGAGAGCATCAGGCCGGCGAGCGACAGCACACTCAACAGCTTGCCCCAGAAGATTCGCCACGAGCCCAGCGGTGTGTTGAGCAGCAACGCCAGCGTGCCGGAGTTCCGCTCGCGAACGATGCTCGTCGCCGGGAAGACGGGCAACATCAACAGCAGTACCGACAACAAGCCGTAAGCAAACAACCGAAAGACTTCCTGCGACCGCGTCCCCGACAGAGCCATGCGCGGCTCGGTCGGCCAGCGGAGGATCACCAACAGCGAGAACGACAGCGCGAGACCGCATTGCATCAACAGCATCCGTCGTTGCCGAAGAGTTGTGATCAGCTCGCGTCGCGCGATGGGGCCAGCGACCAATTCGAGAATTGTCCGAAGTGGATGTTGCGACGCCGCGCTGTTTTGTAGTTCGTTCACTGGGCGACTCAATCTTCGTTTGGGAAATCAGAATTCACCTTCCACCAGAACCATCGCTGGCTGCCTGCTGATCAAAACGTGAGTTTTAGACCGATGATCCCCACGGATGGCATGGCGATACCACGGATAAAACAGGGCTTCTCGTTTTTCATCCGTGGTATTGCCATGCCATCCGTGGGGCTTTTAGGGCTCCCTGACAGTTCAATTGCGATCTGTGACACTAGATTTTTCCGGCGGGCGTGTGAATGACATGAATGCCTCTTCGAGGTCGGTTTGCAATTCGCGGAACTGAGCCACACGCACGCCACCCCGCACCAGGGACGCGAGCAATTCGCTCAATTGATCTTCGGAAGCGGCGGTACGAAATCGGATGGCGGCCTCGGCGGCAGACTCCACGATTTCCGCTGCCGGTTCGATGGCCGGACGGATGATGCTGACCGCCGTCGCGATCTGTTCGGCGGACATCAATTGAGCTTCGATCGTGCGTTGCTGGCTGACCATGCGGCTGATCTCGGCCACCGTCCCGAAGGCGCGCAGCTTGCCGTGCGTCAGGATCGCGACGCGGTCACAGATGCGCGACAACTCCGACAGAATATGACTCGTGACCAGCAGCGTCTTGCCGAGCTTCGCGAGCCGAATCAGCAGATCGCGCATCTCGACGCGGGCCTGCGGATCGAGGCCGTTCGCCGGTTCGTCGAGAATCAACACCTGCGGATCGTGTAACAGCGTGCGTGCCACGCCGACGCGCTGCTGCATGCCGTGACTCAGGCTCTCGACAAACTTGTCGCGCATGTATGCGGTGCCGGTGGTCTCCAAGACCTCTTCGATGCGTGCCCTGCGTTTGCGGCGTGGGATGCCGAACGCGGCTCCGAAGAAGTCGAGGTACTCATGCACGCGCATGTTGTCATACGAGCCGAACCGATCCGGCATATAGCCGACGAGATTCTTGATGCTCCGCGCGTCGGTGGCACAGTCGGCATCGCCGATCCGCGCGGTGCCGCTGGTTGGACGAGCCAGGCCCACCATGATCTTGATGGCCGTCGTCTTGCCGGCTCCATTCGGTCCGATCAGACCGAGGATCTGACCGGCTGAAAGACTCAACGTCAGATCGTCGAGCGCGGTGAATTCGCCGTAACGCTTGGTGAGGTGTTCGATCACGAGGACCGGCTTTTCGGAATTCACTTCAAATCCCCTCTGGCGAGCGGGGCGGCGTCAGCCCCCCGGTTGATTCGGCGCAGAACCGGGGGCTGACGCCGCCCCGCTCGCCGGTTTCATTTTCCGGCGGCGATCGTCCTGACGTTCAGTTCCAAACTCAGTGACTCAATTTGCCAATAGCTCATGATGGAGTTTTCGGTCGCTTCCCGTTGCGTCAACTCCGGTCGGTCCGGGTCTCCGCCGGAGACT
Organism: Planctomyces sp. SH-PL62; assembly: GCA_945905295.1. GTDB lineage: Bacteria > Planctomycetota > Planctomycetia > Planctomycetales > Planctomycetaceae > SXKJ01. Next base: position 37,824 of record CAMDPX010000012.1, read on the forward strand.
TGCAGCAGTAATCCGCCGTCTGCCGAAATGGTCAGCAGTTCGGGATCGGTGATCTCCAGCGACAGCGTGCCGACAGGATCGGTCCAGGTTTTCAACGGCACAATGGTTTTGGTTTTCGATTGCAGGCCAGCCAGCGCGAGCTTCCCCACCGGGCCTTTGACCTGCACGGTGACTCGGCCACGTTCCACGGTGATCGGAAGCAGCACCGTGGGAATCTGAAACCGCAACCAAGTCTCGGCGGGTCGCGACTTCTCGATCCACTGGCGGCGAGAAGCATCCCACCAGCCGGTCGGGGGCGCGTCATCGGGGCCATTCACTCCCAGATAAGGCAGGAAGGGAGATGCGATGCGCACCGCAGTCCCCGTTGCCGGACGTTGCAGTTTCAGAGGCACGGCCAGCAACGCCGATCCCAACGACCGCTGTTTCTCGCCGAAACGGAAACCGATGTCCCAAGGTTCGGTCCAGACAAAGACGTGCGGCACTTCCGGGAAATCGCGACGTTGCGGATTCGCCAAGAGCTGTTGCATCAATCGCCGCCGACGGCCTTGCTCGTCGCTTAACAATCCGGCTGCGAGGAACTGTTCGTTCGCCAGGACGTTGTCCGCTTGCGCCGTGAACGTGCCGTCGTCTCGCAGTTCGACGCCGAATCGTCCGTCGTGAGTGGCCAACATCGCATCCGTGGGGCGGTACTCACCGGGCAGATGCAGTCGGCCGGTGAGTCCCTCCGGCCCGAAGGTCGCGCGAGCTTCCAATCGTTCGGGAAACTCGGCGGCGGTCAGGAACGTGGCGCTGCGAAGTCCCGCAGTCTCCGGCAAGTGCTCCCACCGCCAGGCGTCGTGATCGGTCCACACCATGCGGCGCGTGGTGACTTCCAGGCCGGATGTCTCCGGCCACAGCCAACCCCCTTGCTGAGCGCTGAGCGTGGCGGTCCCCGCGTCCGAAGAAAACAAACCGATCACTCCGGAGATGCGAACGTCGTCGGTTCCTGGAATCGCCTGCACAAACTGCAAATGGGCGACGGTGGGAGGGACCGCGTTTCTCTGCTGCCGACCGAGCAACACCAAGATCACGCTGATGCCCAGCGCGAGCCCCGGACCGATGGCTCCCAGCAACTCCAGCCGATTCTGACGCCGCAGCCAAGTCCCCAAGCCCATCAACAGCGCACTGAATCCGAGCAACAGCCCAAGGATCATCGTGCGTGACGGAATCGCATAGCCGACATATTCCTGAGTCAGCGGTTCCAGGACGGTGTCGGGCAACAAACGTGGCGATCGACTCCCGAAAAACTCCAGAGCCAAATTCGACATCGGTTCCAAGGTCGCGAACCGAGTCGGCTCGTGAAGGTCGGATGGGAAGCTCGTCTCTGTCTGTGAAGGAAACTGCCGAGGGTTTCGGACCGGGACAGTGTCGGCGGCCGTGCGGAGTCGCATCCAACCGCGCGAGCCCAAGGTGGTCACGAGCAAACGGCCCTCACCGCAGTTCTTCCAGAAGGCGGCCGGCCAACCATCAACCGTGTATGCGACCTCCACGTCCGAAACCGCGACCCGCACGAAGTCGACCGGCTGCTCGTAATCTTGCGTCGAAACAACTTTCTCGCCGAATCGTGGGGCTCCGATACGGACCGTCGTCAGTCCCACGCGATCGACGACTTCACCAACGAATTCATCTCCCAACAAAAGTTGCAGCACGCGCGGATCGGTTTGATCCAGCATGACCCACAAGCGACCGCCGCCGAACAACCAGCGGCGCATCGCCGCCAGTCCGGCGCTATCGTTGATGATGCGGCTGTCGGCCAGAACGATTTGGTCAAGCGTCTGCAAACATTCTTCCCGCGCCGGCAGGAATTGGTCGAGCAGGTTGGTCAACCGCCGCGTGCGCTGAGCGGCTAATCGCGCGGTGATGACGAGGTCCGCGTTCGCTTCATAATTCTCATCAGGAAACAACGTGCCCGGCGGCGGGGGGTTGTCGGGAGCCTCGATGATCCCGGTCATGACCTCTTCGTCCGTCACTCGCAAGATGCCGTCAAATTGGAGCGCCCCGCTATCACTGCGCAGCAACACTTCCCGCTCCTGGCGAGCATCCATCACGAGCGTGCGGATGTTGACGCTGAGCTTGGCTCCTGTCTGCGACAATCGGAGAGGTTGCCAAGTCTGCAACTGAGATTTGGGAAGCATCCAAATCCGCCGGCCGTATTGCAGTGTCGGCTCGTTCTCAAAAAACGTGGAAACCAACAACTCCACCGGCGCATCGGTCGGATTCAGCAAATCCAGATTCACCTGGCCCCACATCTCGGACCGGTAGACGCCGATTCCGCCTGGTGCCACATGGACGATCGAACGGCCGATGCCGCTGGGGATCTCTTCCGCCGGCGCGAGGGACGCCAACAGCAGACCGCTGGCGGTGACCAGCGCGCAGAGTTTTCCAAAACGCCACAGACCGCGACAGCACATCATGGCACGACCATTGACTGTGGAAGAGGATTCGTCGGAACCTCAAATCCGTGTCGGCCAATGTAGCGTGAATGCAGACCAGCCCGAAGCGCGAGCGAGGGTTGATCGTAAAGATCCCTCGTTCGCGTTTCGGGCTGTTGTCGTCGCCGCACTCGCAGTGGGCGGGCGGCCCGCGTTCTGGCGAACGCGGCTACCGTAAGAAACTCAACTCCGCGGCTGCTCCCAAGCGGCGACGTCTTTCGCATCCGGGGCGAGGATGTAGATTTCCACGCGGCGATTTTTCGCTTTGGCTTTCGGGTCTTTGCTGTCGGTGACTGACTCGTACATAGCAGCTCCGGCGGCACGCATCCGTCGCTCGTCCACTTTGTTCTTCTTGAGCGCGAGCAACACGGAGTTCGCGCGGTTGGTGGAAAGGTGCCAGTTGGTGGGATGCTTGGCTTTGGTCGAAGCCTTCACGATGGGACGGTCGTCGGTATGGCCGACGATTTGAATGCGGAGCTGCTTGGTCGCTCCGTCGTTGAGAATGTTGGACACGGCACGCAGAGCGGCATCCGCTTGCGGCCGAATCTCGTCGCTGCCGGATTCAAACAGCAGGTCGGAGTCCAACTTGGCGACACCGGTGTTTCTGTCGAATTCGATGCCGGGAAAGTCGCGAGTCAATCTCTCTAAGCGGGCATTGGCATCGTCCGAAAGTGGACTGGACCGCCCCGTATTCTTGAATCGCTCCGCCAATTGCGAGCGTTCGTCGTTCAGATTCTTGATCCGCTCGTTAGCAACGTTGAGGTTGCCTTTGAGCTGATCGTTCTGCTGTTGCAGTTGCCCCAGCGTGCGACGGTACTGGTCGGTCTCCTGCGCCATCGAGCGGTTTTGGCCCCAGAGCTGTTGTGCTCGGTATTGGCTCTGGCGGTGTGTGGTTCGCGGCACAAAGCCGCCGTTCATGCAGCCGGTCAACGGCGCGGTGAGCAGTCCGAACAGGCAGCAAACGACCCATCGGTTCCGAAGAAAATGCGACATGGGATAGGACTCCGTTCGAGGCGGCAAAGCCACGGCGAGTCACGACGTCGTGTCGGGCGGGACCGACGCGCGGCGACGAACCAGTGCTTTGCGCAAAGAAGACTGTCGGAGAAGATGGAAGGAGGGGAAATCGAAGGGGCGAGTTGAGGCAGGGTCCGCTTCAGGCCGAGAACTGCGAGTGGGAAGGACTCCCGAAGGAAGGGGCGATGCCCTCGGCCGAACGAAGCGGGCGGGGTTGTAGTCGCATCTGAAAAACGTGCCAAGTCGAATCTGAGGATTTTTCCGGCGTGTTGCTCGTTGTCATCGAACCTGTGAGGCGGCTGTTTGTGATGCGAGCTGACGAAACTTCTTGCTCATGCCGTTCCGGCCTTTAGAATCTGATACCACGTTCCCACAACCGCCTTTCCGAGCATGGTTTGCAAGGCCCGGTTGTGCCGGTGGCGACAGTCAAGACAATGCAGCGGACCGAAAATAGGAGTCGGTGAGTCATGGCCTCCAAGCGATATCTCAACATTGACGAAGCCGCGGACAAACTCGGAATGAGCAAAGAGGCGCTGAATCGTCTCCGCACGAAGGGAGAGGTTCGCGGCTTTGCCGATCGCGGAACGTTCAAGTTCAAGGAAGACGACATTGACGAACTCGGTCGCCGGTTGCAGACATCGTCTGATCCCGAAGTGCAGATGATCGGCGAAGACGACGGCTCGGTGCTGGATGACGAACCCACGGCGGATGGATCAGGCTTGGGGAGCGCACCGTCGGTCATTCGCCAACTGAGTGGCGACGCGCCGAGCATCGATCCCGACAGCGGCGACGCGGCCGGCAGTATCTTTGATGATTACGGAGCGGGAGGCGCGTCCGACAGCGACGTGCGGTTGGTGATGGACGACCGCTTGGATGCCGGTCACGACAGCGGTCCCGACGTCATGCTGCAATTTCAAGAGTCCGACAGCGACGTCCGATTGTCCTCGGACAGCGGCCGGATCAACCTGAATGATTCGGACAGCGACGTGCGATTGGCGTCGGATGAGCCGACCGCGGCACCGGATAGCGTTCTGAAATTGGGACTGAATGATTCCGACAGCGACGTGCGCTTGGACGACGGAAGTAGCACGCGGTTCGCCAGGCCCGACAGCGATAGCGATGTCATGCTCGCACCGGATCCCTCGGATTCCGGCAAGCTCACGCCGAAACCCGATAGCGACAGCGACGTCATGCTCGTCAGCGAAGAGCCGGATTCGGACAGCGATGTGCATCTGGCGGGTGAGGACTCCGGCCTGCCGCTCGGTCTGCAGAGCGACAGCGACGTGCAATTGATCGGTGCCGATTCCGATAGCGACGTGCGGTTGCTGGACGACTCGCGGATGTCCGGTCCGAAGTCGAAGATCAAGAAGGACAGCGACAGCGACGTGGCGGTGCTGCCCGACAGCGGCGTGACCCTGGCGGATGGCAGAAACGTTGGTCCGAAGAGCGGCATTCGTGGCGGGGGATCGTCGGTGTTGATGGACGACAGCGACATTGCGCTCGACGGAGGCAGTGGCATCTCGCTGACCAGCCAAAGCGGCATCAATCTGGTTGGCCCGCAAAGCGGTATCTCGCTGGATAATGTCTCCGACAGCGGCGTGTCGCTGGAGAAGCGAAGACAAGACGACGACGACAGCGGTCTCTCGTTGTTCGCGGACGAGGAAGAGGGAGGCATCACGCTGGCGGGCGACAGCGGCATCGCTCTGCAAATGGACGACGACAGCGGCATTGCTCTGTCCGGCGATGATGACGAGGACGCGGGGATCACGCTGGCCGAGACCGGCACCGACAGCGGCATCTCGCTGAAGGATGACGACGGCGACTTACGGCTCACCGAAACCATGCCGGCCATGAAGATCCCCAAAGGGAGCAAAGGCAAAAAGAAGTCGGCCGATGAAGAGGACGGCATGGGTGACACGATGCTCGAAGTGCCGTCACTCGAAATGGAAGATGAGCCGGAGGCGGCCGAGAGCGATTTCGAGATCGGCACGCCGGACGGCGGCAGCACCGGCGATACCAGCGTGCTGCTCTTCGACGACGAGGATGAGACCGACGACGGCGGAGCCGCAATGGTCAAGAAGAAGGCCGAAGAAGTTGAAGACGAGGATGCCTTTGAATTCAGCGAAGGCGAAGAAGAAGTGGCCGAGAGCGAAGACGTCTTCGCCGGCGACGAAGCCTTTGAAGAGGACAGCGAATTCGGCGAAAGCGAAGCCGAGCTGGAAACCTCGTCTGCGAAAGCGTCTGTCGGCGTCGCGGTCGAGTATCCGTGGGGCGGCGGCTTGATCTCGATGCTGGCCGTTTCATCGGTCGTCATGCTGTTGTGCGGCATGGCCTCCATCGACCTCGTCCGCAGCATGTGGGGCCATCAAGGCTACAGCGCCGCCAACGGCTGGCTCATCGAAACGCTCGGCGGACTGTTTAAGTAATTCTGCTGGCACTCACGAACTCCAAGTGCGGCCACCGTCGGCTTCGCCCCACGGGGCGTGAAATCCCGTGAGCCGCTGATGTCGCTGGCCAGTCATCAGCCCGCCGGGACGGGCTCGACGGCGGCGATCAACTACGGCATTCGGCATTGGCAGGTTGGCGATTGCGCGGCACACTGCTCGCAAGCTCGTCGGTCAAGGTGCGAGCACGATGCTCTCACCGGTTCAGATTTCTCTCTGCGAAAGGCGTCGATGATGAGTCGCGTCGCAGGTCAGTGGAGATGGATGGCGTATCTCGCGGCGACGCTCGCAGGACTGCTGAGCGCGGCCCGGTGCGGAGTGACTCAGGAGCGGGCTGTTCCCCCGCGCGTGCTGCGGCCGGATCACCCCGATGCCGAGCCCACGATTCCGACGACGGCGGAAGCGACGTTTTATCTCAACAATGACGCCACCTTGCGAAGGTGGCTGAAGGAAGGCCGGTCGCGTCTCGATGGGGGACAACTCTCGGAAGGACTGACGCAGTGGCAGCGGATTTTGGATCGTGGTGATGACGGCTTCGTCCGTTTGCGGACCGACGGACCGTGGTTGGAAGTCCGCCACGAAGTGCAGCGCGGTCTGAGCGAACTCCCGCCGAGCGGACAGGCGATCTACGAACGGCTGTTCGGCACTGCGGCGCGGCAACTGTTGCAACAAAGCGCCGAGACGGGGCGGCCGGTGTTCGCCAGCGAAACGCTGCGGCGGTACTTTCACACGTCGGCTGGATTCGACGCCGCGAAATGGTTGGCATCACGGTGGCTCGACAAAGGTGAGTCGCGCATGGCGGCGCGGTTGTTCGAGCGACTGTTGACCGAGCCGGCCCATCGCGAACGAGTCACACCGAACTTGCTGGTGCAGGCGGCGGTTGCACAGCGGCTCGCGGGGAATGAACTCCGCGCGCGGGAACTCTTCGCGACGTTGGGTGAGACGCGCGTCCGCATCGCGGGTGAAGAGCGTGTGGCGACGCAGTTGGTCGAACAATTTGTCACGCGGCGTACTGAGCTTTCTCCGAAGCCGAGTCCCTCGCGCGAGTGGCTGGCGGCGGGAGGCGGATTCGGACGCAGTGCGACTTCGTCCGGCAGTATGCCGTGGCTCAAGCCGTTGTGGCCGCCGGTCCCACTGACGACAGATCGCGCGGCGATTCGAGAATGGCTGGAGTCACAAGACGAGCGCAACATGCAGCAACTGGCGGTCGCGGCGGAACCGTTGATCGTGCGCGGGCAAGTGGTCGTGCGCGAAATGAACGGACTCGTGGGATTTGATCTGCACACCGGCCGTCGGCTGTGGAGTTATCCGTCAGCGTTGCCTCTGAGCGAATGGTTGCCGCGCGTGATGAGTCAAGCGGGCGAAACCAATCGCATCGGCGCGGTGCGTGAGACGCTGGTGACGAATTCGGCGTGCCGCACGATGTCGAGCGATGGCCGGCGCGTCTTCGCGATCGACGTGCTGCCAAACGAAGGCCCGAAAGATCTGCGAGACGAGTCGGGCAATGATGACTCCGTCAAACGCGAACTGGATGTGTTGACGCAGTTGGTGGCATTGCCATTGGGAGAGATCACCCTCGGCGCGAACAGCACGGGCGAGACGCCCGTGGCACGGCCGAGGCCGGTGTGGACACTGGATGGCTTGGCCGCCGCGAGCAAGCTGGGACATCGCGGTTGCGCGGTGCAGTTCTTGGGTCCGCCGGTGGTTGTGGATGACAGTTTGTTTGTGATGGGCGAACTGTTCTCGATCGATGAATTCGCGACGGAGAAGAACAATCAAATCTGCCTGATCGCGATTGATGGCTCCAACGGCGAGCCGCTCTGGAGTCAGGGACTCGCGTTGGTCGATGAGCCGTTCTTTCGGTTGAAGCAGCGGAGTCGCCGCAATCCAGTGGGCTCGCCGACGGTCGTCGATGGCATGTTGATCTGCCCGACCGATGTGGGATTGATTGTCGGCGTGGACTTGGTCACCGGTCGGCAACGTTGGGTTTACAGCTATCGACTGGGTGAGACGGAAAGGCGTGGGGAGTACTTTCCGGAGCCGCTCGGCTGGGACGGCACGCCGACTTGGCCGGTGATTTATCGCGACCGCGTGCTGCTGCTGTCGCGGTTCTCGGACGAGTTGCATTGCCTCGAAGCCACGACGGGAAAGCTGGCTTGGCATGTGCCACGTGGCGACGCGGTTTACATCGGCGCGGTGACGGATGATCGCATTGTGTTGGTCGGCGAACGCGAGGTGCGCGCGATCGCGATGCCGGCGGATGGGACACAAACCAGCGACGCTGTCGAACCAATGTGGTCTCACGTGGTCGGGCCGGTGACCGGCCGAGGCGTGCGGGCCGGTGAGGACTTTCTCGTGCCGTTGAAGTCGGGGCGGGTCGCTTGCCTCGAACTGACGACGGGGCGCGATCGGGGCTTCGCCGTGACGCGCACTTTCGATCCGGCGGCCATTCGGCGAAGAGCCCGCAAAGTGAATGACGAGGAGGAGGATGATCAGGAACTCGCGCCGTGGCCGGGGAACTTGATTGCGTGCGATGATGTGGTCGTCTCGCTGGGACTCAGTCATTTGGCGGTGTACCCGCAGGCTCGGTCGAAGTTGGCCGAACTGCGCACTCAGCCGGAATCGGTGGAGCGTCGGCTGCTCGAATCGGAACTCTCGATGCTGCTCGGTTCGGAAGGCTCGCCGGTGGGCGAGTTGCGGAACGTGTTGCAGCAACCGCTCTCCCCCGAACTGCGCCGGCAAGCGCAACGACAACTGCGCGAGTCGTTGTATCTGGAGTTGAATCGCGATCCCGATCAGGCGGACGATCTGTTGCCTCAGCTTGAAAAGCTGGCCGACACGACGGCCGAGCGAGCGCGCTTGCTGCGCCGCGTGTGCGAAGTCTCGTTGCCGCGCGATCCCGTGCGGACGGTGCGAGCGGCTCGCGATCTGGCCGCATTGTCGCTGGACCATGAATTGGAGTTAGACGAGCACGGCGAGCATGTCGTGTCACTCGACACTTGGGCGCGCGGCTATTTGCGGCAGGTGCGAACGCGCGTCGAATCGTCGCCAGCCGAAGCGGATGCCGTCGATGCCGTGCTGGGGCTCGAACGTGATCGGTTGCAAAAAACGTCTGACCTCGGCGCGCTGCGGCAGTTCGTTCGGCTGTGTGACGATTGGCCGCAAGCGACTGGCGCGCGGTTCCGGTTGGTGGATTTGCTGATCGAACGCGGCGAGTTTCAAGAGGCGGAGTTGCTGCTGGTGCGCGACCGGTTATCTGCCGATGTGGTCGTTGCGGGCAACGCGACTGCTCGACTGTTGCGGCTGTGGGAGCACGTCGGGTTGTATTCTCTCGCCGCGAATTTGCTGAGCGAATTGGAAGAGCGGTTCGGTGACGTTGAGTTGACTGTTGCATCAGGCGAGCGGGGCGGCGTCAGCCCCCCGGTGTCTTTGCCGAAGGCTGGTCCGGTCTCCGCGCCGAACACCGGGGGGCTGACGCCGCCCCGCTCGCCTGGGATGACGGGACGCGAGTTTGTCGCGGCGTTTTCGCGAGACTCGATGACGTGGCAGGCATTTGCTCGGAAGCGGCGGCCGGATTGGGATGTGCGGCGTGTCGTGATTTCAGAAGACCGCGCACGGGGCGGCGAGTTACGTCTGGCCGAGGCCTTTGGGAACGGCGAACCCCGCAATCGAGCGTTGGACCGCGCGGGCGTGGGCGTCCATCTTTTCCAAACGCCACCGCTGCTCAAACCGCTGGGGGACGCCGGCTGGCGCATCGTTGATCGGGACTCCGGCGTCGTGATGGGACAGTTGCCCGAATTGGATCGCTTCTATCCGACGGCTCTGCAACCGGGGTCGCCCAAATCCGTCAATCACTTCTTCCCGGTCGGTGGTCAAGGACGAATGCTGGGGTTCTCGCTGTTGGGCCGCGATCAAGAAGACCCGGCTTGGGAGACGCCGTTCACACCGTTGCACGCGACGCAAGAGTTTCTGCGCGTTGGCCCGGTCGGGCCGAGCTATTGCGTGTTTCAATCGCGGCAGCATTTGGTGATGGTCGATCCGGCCACCGGCCGCATCGCGTGGCGGCGCGAATTAGAACCACATGCGGGATTACTTGCCGAAACGGACACCGGTCTGTTCGGCGATCGCGAAGCGCTCGTCGTGTTTGGCGCGGACCAAGCCTCGTACACCGTCTTCGAGACCGCGACCGGCCGTGAACTCCGTCGCGGGAAGTTGCCGGTCGATCAGCATCAGACGCGGCGCGCGTTTGGCCGCAAGCTGTTTCACATCACCGATGCCAACAACGGTCGCCGCATGCGCATTTGGGATTCGTTGACCGATCGCAACGAGCTGGACGAGCCTCTGGCGGTCGGAGTTGCCGTCTTCCAGCCGACCGTGACGGTGGATGGCGAACTGCTGCTGGTTTTACGCTCCGGCCGCGTGCGCGTGATCGATGTTTACAACTCGCTGGTCAAGCTGGACGTCACGCTTCCCGAATCGGACGTGCGCGGTTCGAACACGCTGCGCGCGTTCTCGGATCGCGATCGCTACTACCTCAACCTGCAACGGCAGCTCGACAACTCTGGAAATTCGCCGTTCAGCTATTTCGTCAGCGATTCGCTGGTTCCGAAATCCGAAGTGCTGGGTGATCTGCACGCCTTCGCTCGGCCGAGCCAGCCGCAACCGCTCGACCGCGCCGCGGGACCGCTGGGCGAGAAACTGTGGCTGCGCGTCCTGCCGCAACGGACGATTCTGCGGTTGGACAATGCTCGCGTGCCGTTCCTGGTCGCGATCAGCCGGCAGCAGGATCGCACCCGCACGGACAAATCGGCGCTGCGTGTCGAAGCGCTCGACGCGCTCACCGGTAACCAGCTTGGCGTTTGCGAGCATGTGCTCACGACTCGGATCGTGCAAACTCAGCATGATCCCGAAGCTTCCCGCCTCACGCTGATCGGTTTGACGACGCGGATCACGCTGGATTACGGCCAAGACAAGCAACGGTTCGCGACGGTGTCTGATCCGCATTGAGAAAACATCAACCGGCGAGCGGGGCGGCGTCAGTCCCCCGGTGGAGTGGCAAACTCACCGGGGGACTGACGCCCAATGGCACTCACTTTGAGCGGAATGGCGCTAGCGCCACAACTCAGAATTGATCGATCACCAGAGCCGCCGCTGCCGTTGAGAAAGTGCTTCTTTGGTCGAAGATCCCCACGGATGGCATGGCAATACCACGGATGGAGGGCAAGGGATCTTGCTTGATCCGAGGTATTGCCATGCCATCCGTGGGGATTGTTGCTCTTCATGACAGGTCAATTGCGATCTGCGGCACTAGCCACCGGTGATTCGGGATCGACGTTATCCGGCGAATGACCGGCGGCTAGCGCGTGCCGCTCACAAAGCGAGTGCCATTGGGCTGACGCCGGCCCGCTCGCCTGTTTCATGGGAATTGCTTCGCCGTGTCGCGAGGGATATACAACCCCGACGAATTGCGAATGACGTGAGGAGAGTGGCGGCGATGGCACCGATGCCGAAGATTCTGTTGTTTAGCCGGCGGTTGGATCGCGTCTCGGCGTTGGCTGAGCAGCTTGGCGGCACGTTTGATGTCGTGTCCACCGAGTCGGTCGAGAATGGATTGGCACGACTCCGCGAAGGGAACTTTTTGGGAGTGTTCTTGTGCGGCGATGAAACCTCGCCGGCGAGCGCGATGATCCAGGGAGGCGGGCTGCTCGATCAGCTTCCCGATGGGTACGCGCTGCTCGACACCAACGAGCGAATCGTCTGGTGCAATGTGCCGCTGCGCAGGCTGGCTGGTCGCGACTCCGGCGGTGAAGGAGTGCCGTTCTTCGATCTGTTTGAGTCCGTACAACTTCGCGGCCCGGACTTCACGCCGATCAACACGGCATTGGCGACGAATCAAACGACGCGCGGATTGATGCAGGTCGGCGGCTCACGCTGGCTGGATCTGCAGATGACACCCATCTTCGACAAAGATCCGGAGATTCCGTTTGGCCTGATCGCCTTCGTCCGCGATGTCACCACCGAAGTCAACGAACAGGAACGGATGAAGGCGATCTATCAGGCGGGCTTGGAACTCGGAGACCTGACGCCGCAGGAAGTGCTCGAGATGGGCTGGGAGGAACGCAAGGGGTTGCTCAAGGCCAAGATTGTGCATTTCACGAAAGACCTGCTGAAGTTCGAGACGGTTGAGATTCGACTGCTCGACCACACGAACAAAAAGCGGCTGGCTCCGTTGCTGGTCTACGGCATGGAGCAAGCCGCGGTCGAACGGGAACTGTTCGCCGAGCCAACGGGCAACGGCGTGACCGGCTACGTCGCTGCGACCGGCAACAGCTATCTCTGTTTGGACACGGCTCACGACCCGCTGTATTTGGTCGGCAACTCCAATGCTCGCAGTTCGCTGACCGTGCCGCTCAAACGGCATGATGGCATCTTGGGAACGTTCAATGTCGAAAGCTCGCTGGAGAATGCCTTCAATGTGAAGGATCAGGAGTTCCTGGAACTCTTCAGCCGGGAGGTCGCTGTCGCGCTCAACACCCTTGAGTTGTTGGTGGTGCAGCAGAACGCCGCCGCCAACGAGAACACGACACGGATTCTGGTGAGCGTCGCTCAACCGGCGGACGACATTCTGGTCGATGCCTCGCAATTGATGGAACGGTTCATCGGCCTCGACCCCGAATCGACGATGCGACTGCAACGCATTTTGCAGCACACACGCGAGATCAAGCAGTTGATTCACGAAGTCGGCCTGGGGGCCGCAGTCCCCGGTGCGCTCCCCGACGCCACGACGCAAGCGAGTCATCCACTGTTGCACGGCAAGCGGATTCTGGTCGTGGACAGCGACGCTTCGGTGCGCGACGCCGCGCGGGAATTGCTCAGCCAATTCGGCTGCGATGTCGAAGCATTCCACTGCGGCCAGGAAGCCTTCTCGCTGGTCCGCGGCACGCATTACGACCTGGCGATCATCGACATCAATCTGTCCGACATGACCGGCTTCGAGTGCTTCCGCGACCTCAAACAAATCCACGAGAACCTGCCGATCATCCTGATGACCGGCTTCGGCTACGACCCCGGCCACTCGATCGTGAAGGCGCGGCAGATGGGCTTGAAGCACGCACTCTACAAACCGTTCCGCCTGGACCTGCTGCTGACCGCCGTCGAAGGCGCGCTCAGCCCGCCGACCGAGGCAAAGTTGCCGGTGACAACCTAGCAGTTCCGTGGGGCACGTTTTCAACGTGCCCGTGATGAGCACGTTGAAAACGTGCTCCACTTGATGGGACGTCGCCGTTCGCCTTTCCTCCATCAGAACAAGCGGGCTACATTGCCCGCGATGCCGACTGAGCCGACCACATCTCTGCGACTCGCTTTCGACCCGGTCTGGTCGTTGCCGGTGTCGCTGCTGACCGCCGTCGGGCTGATCGTCTTCGTCCTGCTGACGTACCCGCGCCGAGTACGGCATCAACCGCCATTCTGGCGACGCACGCTCGTCGCACTGCGAGTGCTCACCGCGATCGTGCTTGCCTTCGCGATCCTGCGGCCGGAGTTGCAATGGACGAAGAAGGATCGCAAGGCCGCGATGCTGGCGATGCTCGGCGATCGCAGCCGGTCCATGCAGACACCCGATGGTCCAGGCAACGCGACACGCCGCGACGTCTTGCTCAAGACGTTGAAGGAGGCGGAGCCGACGATCGAAAAGCTGAAGAAGGAAATGGAAGTCCGCTATCACGATTTCGACCGCGAACTGCATGCGGCCGAGAAACCTGATCCCACCGCGCCGGGCGAGCAATCGGCCATCGGCTTCGCGCTGGAGTCGATCCTGCGTGACGCGCAAGGCCAAGGACTCTCTGGCATCCTGTTGTACTCCGACGGAGCGCAGCGCGGATTGCCACCCCACGACGTCGATCCGCGAGCAATCGCGCGGCGATTGGGCGAGTTGCAAATCCCGATCTTTCCCGTCGCGCTCGGCACGACGGGGACGACCGACACGTCGCTCGATTTGATCGTCGAGGATTTGTTGGTCGATCCGTATGCGTTCGTGAAAAAGACGGTGCCGCTGCGAGCGAAGCTGCGCGTGCTGGGAGCCGCCGGACGCAAGCTGACCGTGCGGCTGCTGGTCGAAGATCCGAATACGCGCAAGGGACTCAAAAGCGGCGAGCTGAAAATCCCACCCGCGTCCAAGAACGCGCAGCCGGTCGTGTACCTCGAACCGACACGCAATGCCGATCTCATCCCGGTCGAGCTGTCGTACATCCCCGACCTCCCCGGCGAGTTCAAGATTCGCGTCGAAGTCGAGTCGCTCGATGGGGAGATCAAAACCGCGAACAACGCTCGCGAAACGCTACTGACGGTCCGTCGCGGCGGCATCAAAGTCGCCTACTTCGATTCGCTGCCGGGCGAGCAGAAACATCTGCGGTTGCTCAACGCGACCGATCAGGTGCAGTTGGACTGGCAACCGATCCGAGGCGGCCGGCAACGCGATCTCAACGACATCGACCCAGAGCTATTCAAACGAGGTGCGTACGACGTCTACATCATCGGCGATGTCCCCGCGAAGATTATCGGCAGAGAAATGCTCCGACAGCTTGCCGTACGCGTGGAGGAAGGTGCCGGCCTGATGATGATCGGCGGCCATCACAGCTTCGGAGCCGGCGGCTATGCCGACACGCCGCTAGCCGACCTGCTGCCAGTCGCGATGCGAGCCAGTGAAACGGTCCCCGAAGAAGAGATCGATCCCGCGGTGCGACACACCGAAGAGTTGCAGTTGATCCCGACGGCAAGCGGCCTCCGCCATTACGTGATGCGCATTGAATCGGCTGAGAAGAATCGCGCCGCGTGGCTGGAACTGCCGCCGCTCGACGGAGCCAACAAGCTCAAGCCCAAGAACGAATTTGTGGACATCCTCGCAAAGTCCGAAGACGGCATCCCGTTGCTCATGTCGAATGAAGCCGGCAAGGCGCGCGTGATGGCGTTCGCCGGCAACACGACGTGGCGTTGGCCATTGCACGGTTTCCGCACGGCCCATCAACGCTTCTGGCGACAGATGATTTTCTGGCTGGCTCGCAAAGAGGACGACCAGGGCCAATCGGTCTGGGTCCGCATCGACCCGCGCAACTATCTGCCAGGAGTCCCGGTCCGCCTGGCCTTCGGAGCTCGCTCGCCCGATGGCGTGCCGCTCACCGACGTCGACTTCGACGTGTCGGTGACCAATCCGAAAGAGGAACGCCAAAAGCTTTCCGCACAGCGAGCGGGCAACGAGTTCACGGCTCAGTTCACTCAGACCGAACATGCCGGGGACTACTGGGTCAGCGTGACGGCGAAATCAAAAAACGGATTGCCGATCAGTGACCCGGTGACGTCCCGTTTCCTGGTCGATGAACGCGACCTCGAACTCGACAACCCCGCCGCCGATCACGCGCTTCTCGCCGAACTTGCCAGCCTCACGGGAGGCCACGTCGTCACCCCAGAGCAACACGGAGCCTTCCTCGAACGCCTCCAAAAAGAGGGCCTCGTCCGCCGTGAAGAGACCGAGATCACCCGCGCGACCCTGTGGGACAACTGGCCGTTCTTACTCGTCTTCGTCACGCTGATCGCGATCGAATGGACGGTCCGCAAAAAACGCGGCTTGGTGTGACGTAGCCGCGTTCGCCAGAACGCGGGTGGCCTGTTCCCGATTGCCGGAACGCCGCGCATCCTACGGGATCGCCGTCGCTGGCCGACGCCGGCCTGCAGCTTCAGAAGGTGCTCGACTTCCGCAAGTCGCTCGAAGAGTCGCGGCAGGTGCTGTCTCACGGCTTCGCGAACGAGGCCGAGTTCAAAGCGGAGGTGGACCGTCACCTGCGAGCGTTCGCCAAGGGGGAGTTACCGCCGGCCGACGCACCGCGTGACAAGGTGCTGCTGCCGCTCGCGGTCCTCGCCGAGGTGCAGAAGGAGACGGCCGAGAAGGAACAAGCGCTGGTCCGCGCCGAGCGTGAGCATCAGTTGGCTGAAGCGGTGTTTGGTGTCTCGGCGAGCGGGTTGTCGATGACGGTGCAACGGGCTGGCGAACGGTTGCGGAACGATGATACCTTGTTGGCCGTCGCGAATTGAGCGAGATATCGATTGGAACGGCGATGTGGAATTGACGTTGGGTGGAGTTAATAAACGGAGCGTAAAATGAGCGTGTCGTTGATGGATGCGTTAGCCGACGTCGATTTGGCACCCGGTCAGACATATCGCTGCGTGGTCAAGGAGCATCATGTGGTTCTTCAAGTTCTCGCCCAGCCGCCCTCTTGTGACGCGGATGTTCCGATGGATGATCCGTTCGAGCACCAATTCCCGACACCGACGTTGCGGAGCAAAGTGTCGCTCGGAAACCTACCGCTGCCCGATCCACTGGAATTGACTGGTGAAGACGACGAGGAGCCGTCCGCATGATTTTCGAGGCACCACCGCCTGATTCTTCTGTCGATCAGGGCGACATCATTGATGGCTGTCCGCTGCATCACCTCGAATCTTTTGACCTCGCGAGCCTGCTCTCGGAACGTGAACTGGAATCGGTCGTGTCGACGTACAGCCGAGTTCTCGTCCTCACCCAAACCTGCGACTTGGCTCAGAAGAAGAGTTCCGTCGTCTTGGTCGCCGTCGTTCGCGATGCGGCGGAAATGGTGCGGCACGGCATTCTCAAAGCTGTTGATGTGCAAGGGCCGATTCGCGGCGGCCGGGTCTTCGGTTGGTACTACCTGCCCAGCTTTGAGCCGTCCGGATTGCCGGAATCGGTGGTTGATCTACGGCAACTTCACACGATTCGACGCGACCTGCTCACCACGCTGTGCAACCACGGCAAACGCCGGGCGAGAATTCGACCGCTCTATCGCGAGCATTTGGCGAGGCATTTCGCAGAGACCTATGCTCGAATTGGATTGCCTCAACCCTATGAGACACGGCCAGAGTAGTGGATTCAGACAGTTTGAATGCGTCGCATCAAATCAAGAACTGATTCATCGTGCCTGGAAACTTCTAGGGTGCGGTCGAGTCATCGAGATCCATCAAATGGTCGCCGTCCCTGATGTGTCTCGATGACTCGACCGCACCCTACCTTTGGAAAACGATCCAGCCATGACGTCGCACCCGCTGTACTGGCGATGATGAACATGCCTTAGCACAATGCTCCGCGTCTCATTCCCGATTTGCAGGAGTACCGCGCATGTCCGACGTCCGCACGATTCGCGTCTTCATCGCCTCGCCGGGTGATTTGGCGGTGGAGCGTGCGGCGTTCAAGCAGGTGCTGGAAGAACTCAACGCCGGCTTTGGCGACGCGCTGGACCTCACGTTCGAGCCGCTCGGCTGGGAGGACACGTTGGCCTCGACGGGGAGGCGGTCGCAGGAGGTGATCAATCGGGAGATTGACCGCTGCGCTGCCCGTAGGTTGGGACTCCGTCCCGACCGTGTTCGCATCCGGACGGTCGGGACGGAGTCCCAACCTACGAGATCGGCGTCGATGGCCGACGCTGGCCCGCAGCTTCAGAAGGTGCTCAAGTTCCACAAGTCGCTCGAAGAGTCGCGGCAGCTGCTGTCTCACGGGTTCGCGAATGAGGCCGAGTTCAAAGCGGAGGTGGACCGTCACCTGCGAGCGTTCGCCAAGGGGGAGTTGCCGCCGGCCAACGCTCCGCGCAACAAGGTGCTCTTGCCGCTCGCGGTCCTCGCCGAGGTGCAGAAGGAGAAGGCCGAGAAGGAACAAGCCTTGGCCCGCGCCGAGCGTGAGCATCAATTGGCGGAGGCGGCGCGAGTTTCGGCAAGTAGTCGAATGGCGATGGAATTCTTGCGGGACCACTCTGGCCTCCCGATGGGAGAACCTAGCCAGGTCCAGTTCACCATGCACTTCAAAAACGAAATGTTTGCCCTGTTGGATGGCGCTCTTTTCCGCGAGGCAGGTGATCCAGAGCGTTTGAGCTACCCCGCAGATCACCCGCTCGCAGGGGAACTGGAAGAGCAGATGACCGCCCTGATTCGGGAGTACGTCGGCCAGGGGGAGTACCTTTCACCCCACGCACCGGAAGAGACGGGAGCCCATGACGACGCCTGTATGAATGACGCTGACTCTCGACTGTTTGGGGGCGAACCGTGCCCCCATCGGCTCGATTCTCTTCTTCTGATTCTCGGATTTTGTTTTTCTCTGCGATACAATGGGAATCGGCGAAAACACGATTTCCAGTTTTCCATACACCATGCTACTTTTGCGGATTCTGTCCATAATGGACATCGTTAGAAAGCCAGGCAACGTTATGTGCTCCGAAATTCACATTGAGCCAAAGCGTCGTGTTGTGTCTTTAGACAATGCAGGCAGATTATTTTTGGCAGCAGTAGTCACGCTGGGATTTACAGGAGGAGAAGCGGACGCACAAACGAAAGCAGGTGCGGCAAAGTCCAAGAAACCGGTGTCTAAGGCCACGTTGAAATCAGATCCAGATGTTGAGCTTACAAAAAAAGCAGCGGTTCCGGCGGCAACTAAAAAGGAAGCTGCCGCCGAAGGCACTTCCGAGATGATCGACGCATTAACATCCGCGGGATATCTCACTCTTGAGTACAATCCAGAAACGGGGTCGGAAACGGCAATTCGCGGTCCAAGTATCAGCCGTCCGTCAGGATACCGCGTGATGCCAGTAGAGATTACAACAGAGGTGAAAGCACATGAAAAGGCTCAAATTATTTTGCCATGTCCCAGGGACATTATGGATCAGCGGCATGCAGGATGCCAGGTGATGGTGACGCTCAATGGAAAACCGGTTCCGTGTGAATCGAAAATCGTGTATTCCGAAGCGACGGAAAGCGGCTTTGTGAATCCCTTCGTTTTGATCACAAACATTAAAACGAAAGGTTCAGTCACAGTGTACACACGTCATTGGCTTGTGATGCCTGAATATGACCCAATGCCGGAGGATCAAATGAGTAGGAAGTTGGGGCCTCAGGCTTCCGCGCATATCGGACGAGCATTCGATGCTGCGAATAATTTGCCATATGACCCTTCGATTGGTGGTTTCGATAGTGCAAAAGCGCGAAAAATGGGAAAGGGGGATTGTGGCCAGAAGGCAGTATTGGCACGTGAAGTATCTGCACAGGGTGCAGGTGAGTTGCAGGTGAGTATTGATGTGCTAGAAGGCTATTCTCAGCGTGTGCCGGGAGTGGATAGCAAGTTTGGTGGCAATCATGCGTTGAATATAGTATCGACGAGACAGGGCTTGATGACTTTTGATGGACGCGGAATAGGCGGAAAATATATCGGTCCGCAGAACGGTTTTATAGCAACCAGTATCGGAGGTACTGAAACAATCAAGGGACTGCCGCTTGCAATCCATCAATGGAAAGAAGGAACAAACCTCGGCTTGTATTTTAATATGACGCCCGGACGTGCTCATATGTCTGCACCTGGTTTTGGAACGAATGGTGCGGCGCTTCGACAAGCTCAACCGTCTCCAGAAGTCGCAAAATATGCCGCGTGGCTCCGCGCTCAGAATGAGACAAAATATCAATGATGGTGCTTGCGTCGCGGGTGGCGCAGCTTGCTTCTGTTTAGACCGGGGAGATAGGTAACAGTCGTTCGGGGACATGGGTAACACATTTGGGTCAAGCTACCGGACCTCGGAAAGGAGGACGGGAATGGCTTGGAAAGATGTGTCCGTGATGTCTCAGCGAGAAGAGTTCCTGCGTGGCTGCGGCGTGCCGGAGGATTTCATCACCGACCTGCCGTCGCTCATCGGGACGATGCAGCCGATTCAATACCAATCGTGCTTCATCAGCTATAGCAGCCAGGACGATGAGTTCGCTCGGCGGCTGCACGAGAAGATGCGTGGCGACAAGCTGCGGGTCTGGTTCGCTCCGGAAGACATGCAGGGGGGCCAGAAACTCATCGAGCAAATCGACCGGGCCATCCAGGTCAACGACCGCCTG
>CAMDPX010000013.1 GCA_945905295.1 Planctomyces sp. SH-PL62
CCGGTGGTCACAATGGCCGTTGAATACCGGGGGGCTGACGCCGCCCCGCTCGCCTGTTTCACGTTCGTTGATGCCTCTCGCTGCGACGTCCCGCGGTCCACCGGCAACAACAACATCAAACTCGGCTGGAGGCGATTCACCACGAACTGCGGCGCGACTCCCAACGCGACGTTGAGCGTCACCAATATGGCCACGACGAACGTGTCGCGTCTCGTCCAAAGTTCTTGCGACCAATCCAGCGGCTCACGATCCGCACGGACCCACATCCAGGCGATCAGGCCGCTCGTCATCAGGCTCAGTGCGGCTGCGTTGAATTCGTGCTGAAACAATCCGAACGGCGTGACGAACTCTGCCAAGAAGCCGCTCAGGCCCGGCAGCCCGATCCACGCGAAGAGAGTGAAACGTACCAGCCTGCGCCTTCGCAACGTGACGGGGTCGGGAGTCTTTTTCAGGCCGCCGAACTCGTCTGCGAAACAACGATCGTCTTCGGCGGCGGCCTGAAAAAGACTCCCGACCCCTTCGCGTGGCAGCAGCCAAACGAGCAACCCCGCTGTGAGGCCGTGACTCAGGACGCGCAGCAGGCCGCCGATCAGACCTTCGGTCGCCTGAGTCATCACGCCGATCAAGCTCAAGCCGACCGAACTGCTCGTTGCCAACGCGACGCGACGCGGCCAGTCACGCTCCCCGAACGCCAGCGCTGCCGCGAGCAAACTACTCAAGCCGACCAGCGTCGTGAAACTGTCGGCGTGCTGACGCAACAAGTCGGGAAACACCGGCACGACAAACCGCAGCCAGCCATACACGCCGACCTTCAACAGCACTCCCGCCAGCACCAGTCCCACCCCGCGCGGAGCCGACGCGAACGCATCCACGAACGGTCGATGCAGCGGAGCCAATCCCAGCGGCCAAGTGAATCCGACCACCAGCAACCAGAACAACCAAATGTTGATCGAACCCCACAAGAAGGCGTTCTCTCCCGCGACCGCCAGTTGCCCGATCCCTGCGATTAATTCCGGGACCGAAAAAATCAGCGAAGACATCGCCGGGTTAGGCGACGCCCGCATCCAACCGAAGGCCAACACCAATCCGCCCAATCCCAGCGTGACCAGCCAGCCTCCCCACCAACTCCCCTTCAACAGCCGAGGCACCACCTCGTGTCGCTGCGAATCGCCCCCCGATCCCACCAGCCAGGCCACCGCGAGCAATGTGCTCATCCAGCACGCCACGAACAGCACCACGTCGAGTGCCACGAACGTGCCGATCAGACTCGCTTGCAACCACAGCCAGGCGACTGGTGAGTGCGGATCGCGACGTGCGGAGTCCGGAATGAATAAGCCGCGCGCAGGTGATGATGACACAGACCCCACCGAGCTTGTCTCGGTGGAAACGGGCCTTTGCACTACGTCTGAGACTTGCGTAGTGCAAAGGCCCGAATACCACCGAGACAAGCTCGGTGGGGTTTGTGTCGCTGTCTCTCGCGCGAGGTTGAATTCTGCACCTTGCATTCCGCACTCCGCATTGGCTCCCACCGACACCAGCAACACACTCAGCGCGACGAACCAGATGCTGATGCCATCCACGCCGACCGCGAACCGAATGTTCGGTCCCCACTGTGCCGGAACTTCGATGATGCGCCGCTCGCCGCGACGATTGAACCGCTCCAGCAGCGCAGACCGAGTTTCGCCGACCCACGCGAAGCTGTCTCGAAATTGAAATCGTTCGAGCGGGCCGAGCAGCGCCGCTTCCTCCTGCGAAGTCGCCGGCTTCAGCGGCTGATAGGCCGCGACCAGCCAGACGCTGAACGCGACGGACAACAACAGGTTGACCAACATCGTCCGACGAACCGCTGCCGCACTCGCCAGTCGAGCGAAACCAACCAGCACCGCGCTGAACACCGGCAACAGCATCAGCCACAACGGCAAGTGCTCGCGAATCGGTCGGACCAGCGTGTCCCACATTGGAAAACTCTCCACCATCACGACCGCAACCACAGCAGCATCCACGCCAGCACCGCCACCGAACCGACCGTCGTCAACGCCCCGATCATCGCCGAACCGCGCGACAACGGTTCCGCCGATTCGCCGAAGACGCTCGCCACATGATTCCGCAACGACCCTGCGCTTCGGCCTAACACACGTTCCTCAATCCACACCAACCGCTCGCCGATCACTGTCGCCGGATGCACGACCAGCAAGAAATAAAGGTCATCCCAATAAAATCGATTCCGGCTCAGCCGAGCAAACGGCCCCATCGCCGCCGAAAATTTCTCAGGCAACGACGACGGCTTCGAGTACATCCACCATGCCAGCACTGCTCCGGCCAGAGCTAACGGCATCAGAAACATCACTCGGCCGGGGTCAGGCACCGCAGAATTCAGAACTGGCGGAAGTAAGCCTTTTTCTGCGACAGAGCCGAGATCCGCCAATTCTGAATTCTGCGGTGCCTGACCCTTCGCTTGGTGCAACAGGCTGCCGAACAAGACCAACAGCGTCGTGATCCACAACAAGATTCGGACTCGCTCATCAGCACCGAGAGCCGGCCGTGAGACCGGTTCGCGGCGACTCAGAAACCAAGCTCGAAACAGCGCGAAGCCGGTCAAGAACTCCGACAGGAAAATCGCTCCCACAACCAACAGCCACAGCCGAGCCTCTGTCGTCCCCAACACAACGGCGTCGGATTCGTCGCTCACCTTGATCGGAATGTCGAACAGCTTCCGAGCATGTTCCCAAACGCTGTCGGCGACGGCATGACGACCACAAAGCCCCGCGACCACGAATGACAAAGTCACGACAATCAACCGCGTCGCTTGCCGGCGAATCGCCGAGTTCGCCACCAAGAGCACCGCAATCAAAACGCTTTGCCAAAGGACCGCCGACACCCCCAACAGGCCCTCGGAGTGATCCCCAATTCCCATCGCGATCAACACGAATCCGCATTGCCCCACGGCAAATTGACTCATCACGCGCGGCCAATTCATTTGAGCCGCCGCATTCGCCGAGCACATCAGCAACGTGAAGGCTCCCACGGCCACCATCAGCAACCGCGTGTGCGGAGCCACGGCGAACAACGGCTCTAATCGCACCAGCAACCCAATCCCCAACGGTAAGAACGCCGCGCACAACCACCACGCCAGAACCGTGGACGGGACAGTGTCTTCGCTCGATTCATGCCAACGATTGGCCCGATCCGCCTTGAGTCGCACGGCCACCTCATGCCCGTCGGGCACGTTCCACACGCCGACCATGACATCGGAGAGCTTCGACATCGAGTTTCCCGATTGCGCCGCGAAGCCCTGTTCCGTCTCCAACCAGACCGTCAGCGGCAACTGAGCGCACCGGCCAATGACTCCCACGAAGACACACAGCGCAATGCTCTCGATCAACTCCGGCCGCAACGCGCCAACCGCTTCCGGCGTCCACGTGGTGAACTCCAACGAAGCCTCGAAGTGCATCCAGACAATTCCGAAACCGACCAACAGAGCGATGTCAGAAATTCGCTGCACCAACCACACCGGTCGCAGTGCCCTGTCGCGCTTGCGAGCCAACTCCGAACTCGCCCAGGCCGACAACGTCCAGCCGACGAACAACTGACCGAGGTTGCCCGCTACGTTCGCCAACGTCACGCCGAACCACGCCAACATCAGCCATCGCAGAGAGACCTCCTGGGGCCAGGCCGACAACACCAGCAGCAACACGACCGAGACCAGCGTCGTTTGCACGAACGCAAAACCGTCGAGTCGCGCTCCGAGCGTCACCTCAAAGCCCGGCATGCTCAACCATGTCACCAGCCGGAATTCTTCAAAGGTTTGCGACGGCAACGGCGGCGTGAGAAACAACCCGATCGCGCTCAACAGGACTGCGACCGCCGACAGTTGAGCGGCGGTCAGCAACACTCGGCGAGAGAGTTTCCCTTCCAGAAAACTCAGCCCGTACGCCATCAGCGGAGCACCGACCAACGTGCCGATCAGCAGTATCCGCAGCGTGTCCATGTCCGCTTTCGTTGCTTTGGGTGCGAGCCAACGTCACGCGTCTTTCAAAGCTAAAAAGTTCTTCAGAATCTGGATGCCGTTCTCGCCGGTCAAATAGCTCTCCGGATGAAACTGCACGCCATGCGTTTCGTAGCGCCGATGCCGCAACCCCATGATCTCGCGCGGCAGGCCGGGAGACTCGGCATCGGTCCAAGCCGTGACTTCCAATTCGGGAGGCAACGTCGCTTCGGGCACGATCAAACTGTGATATCGCGTCGCCTCAAACGGATTCGGCAAGCCCTTGAAGACACCACGATTGTCGTGAGAGATCATCGACGTCTTACCGTGCATCGGTCGCCGCGCCCGCAAGACCTGTCCGCCGAAGACGTCCCCCAGGCTTTGATGTCCCAGACAAACTCCCAGCACCGGCAGCTTCGGAGCGAAGTAGCGAATCAACTCGCGCGAGATGCCCGCCTCGGCCGGAGTACACGGGCCAGGGGACACGATGATGCGATCCGGCTGAAGCTGCTCGATCTGCTCGATCGTGATTTGGTCGTTCCGAGCGACCTCAATTTTCAGCGACTTGTCGATCTCGCCGAACCGCTGCACGAGGTTGTAGGTGAAGGAATCGTAGTTATCGAGAACGAAGATCATCGGACCACTCGCGTCAACAGGCTTGTCTCTCGGAAGTCGCGGCATCCTACCGACCACGCCATGTCCTCAACAGCAATGCGGTCGCGCCGTCCTCGGCTGGCTAATTTGCCCGGTCGCCCGACCCCTTGTGGGCCGGTTGATTCGACACGAATTGGAAAACAGAGAGAGACGGTCCTGAATTCTCCGACCCACAAGGGGTCGGGCTACAGACATTGCAGCGTCAAGAATTAGCCAGCCGTGGCGTAGTGGCCGCGTTGCGTTGAATGCCAACATGGGCACTATTAGGATGCCGCCCCTCGCGACGGCTGCCGAATGGATTTGACGTAGCGAGAGGCAGAACGCGAAGTCGGTCGGGTTGCTGGAGTCGGTGGCAAAAGATGCCGAGGCTCAAGGCAATCGGCTTCAGGAGGATTTCGGCCGACTTCCAAAATAGCGATGCGGCGCAGCAGGTTGCGGTCGAGCATCGCCAGCCGGCACACAGCGTGCTCCGGTGAGCAAAGTTGCGGACGAGGTGTTTTGCTCGATGCCACTTCGTTCGCGAATCGTCGTCTAGTCGGATTGGCTTTCGAGCAAGGTTTTTGTCTTAGGAGTTGCGCTCAGATGTCTCAGAATGCTCGTGCTTCCGCGATTGCCGCCGTCGTCAGTTACAAGTCCGATGCCACGCCGTTGAACTTTCGTGAGATTCCCAGCCCGTCGCTGTTCGGAGTCAACACGTTCAACGAAAAAGAAATGCGTGCTCGCCTCCCCAAGCCGATCTTCAAGGCTCTGCAGAGGAGCATCAAAAAGGGTGATAAGCTCGACTCCAGCATCGCCGACGCCGTCGCCACCGCCATGCGCGACTGGGCCTTGGAGAAGGGAGCCACGCACTACGCTCACGTCTTCCAACCGCTGACCGGCATCACCGCCGAGAAGCACGACAGCTTCCTCTCGCCGACCGGCGACGGCAGCGCGATCTCCGAATTCACCGGCAAGCAATTGATTCAAGGTGAGCCGGACGCCTCGTCATTCCCCAGCGGCGGCATCCGCGCGACGTTTGAAGCTCGCGGTTACACGGCGTGGGACGTGACCTCCCCCGCGTACATTCTGGAAAACGCCAACGGCACGACGCTCTGCATTCCGACCGCGTTCTGCTCGTGGACCGGCGAGGCGCTCGACAAGAAGACGCCAGTGCTCCGTTCGATGCAGGCTCTCAATAAGCAAGCTCAGCGAGTGCTGAAAGCGCTCGGTACCAGCGAACCCGATTACGTCTTCGCGACCGGTGGGCCGGAGCAGGAATACTTCCTGATCGACCGCAACTTCTATTTCTCGCGGCCCGATTTGAACATCTGCGGCCGGACGCTCTTCGGAGCCAAGCCGCCCAAGGGCCAAGAGTTCGAGGATCAGTACTTCGGTGCGATTCCCGACCGCGTGCTGGCCTGCATGCTGGAAACCGAACGTGAGCTGTACAAGCTCGGCGTGCCGGTGAAGACGCGGCACAACGAAGTCGCTCCGTCACAGTACGAGTTGGCTCCGATCTACGAGAACGCCAACGTCGCAACCGACCATCAGCAACTCACCATGCTGATGCTGCAAAAGATTGCCCCCAAGTACGGCCTCGCCTGCTTGCTGCACGAGAAGCCGTTCGCCGGCATCAACGGCAGCGGCAAACACCTCAACTGGTCGCTGGGGACCGACTCGGCCAACTTGCTTGAACCGGGCGACAACCCACACCAGAACATGCAGTTCTTGGTGTTCTGCGCCGCCGTGATTCGCGCGGTCCACAAGAATGCGAAGTTGCTGCGAGCCTCGATTGCTCACGCGGGGAACGATCATCGCCTCGGTGCGAACGAAGCTCCGCCGGCGATCATCTCGATCTTCCTCGGCGACATGCTGACCGATGTCTTCGAGCAACTCGAAAAGGGCAAGCTGGAGTCGTCCAAGAAAGGGGGCTACCTGACGATCGGCGTCGATACGTTGCCCGCTCTGCCGAAGGACGCTGGCGACCGCAACCGCACCAGCCCGTTCGCCTTCACCGGCAACAAATTCGAGTTCCGCGCGGTCGGATCGAATCAGTCCATCTCTGGTCCGCTGGTCGTGCTCAACACGATCGTCGCCGAGAGCTTGGACTACGTCGCCACGGAATTGGAGAAAGCCACCGGCGGCGACGCCAGCAAGGTGGCCGCCGCGGCACAGACGCTCGTGCAGAGCATCTACAAGCAGCACAAGGCGGTGATCTTCAACGGCAACAACTACTCGGAAGAGTGGCATCAGGAAGCCGAGAAGCGTGGCCTGCCGAACCTTCGCAATACGGTCGATGCTCTCTGTGCGATCAAGGAAAAAGAAGCGGTCGCTCTGTTCGACAAGTACGGCGTGCTCAATCCGCGTGAGACCGAAAGCCGCTACGACATCTACGTCGAGCGATACTGCAAGGACATCAACACGGAAGGCCGCCTGTGCCTCGGCATGGCTCGCTCCTCGATTCTGCCGGCCGCGTACCGCTATCAAGGCGAGTTGGCTCAGACCGCCGCCGCGATGAAAGCTTGCGGACGCACGCCCGATACCAGTTCGCTCGACTCTGTCACCGAGCTGACCGGTCAACTCGAAGGCGCGATCAAGCAACTGCAACACGCGGTCGAGCACACCGCCAGCGGCGATCTCCTGTCTCACGCGAAGCACTATCGCGACGAAGTTTGTCCGGCGATGCTGAAGGTCCGTAATGTCGCTGATGAACTGGAGCAAATCGTCGCCGACGACCTCTGGCCGTTGCCGACCTACCGCGAGATGCTCTTCATCCGGTAACGGATTTGAGTGAGTGACAACCTGAAAATCACCGGGCGAGTTCCACACGAACTCGCCCGGTTTTTTGTAGTGGGACAAGCTCGCTTCGAGCGCCGGCCCACCGCAGGCTCGTGTGCCAGTTTCTGGTGGGCCGGCGCTCGAAGCGAGCTTGTCCCACCCTACATTGGGTTGCGGCTCAACCGCGATGGTTAAACGAATTCAGACAGACGAGCGGCGGACTACGATTGCTGGGATGTCTTACGGTTGGTCCTGCAAGCGTCGTTGTGGCGGAAACTGACGATGCAGTTCCACCAACGATGCCCGCACGGTTTCACGGTCCCCGACGACGACAAAGTTGCGGAAGGAATACTCGCCCGGTTCGATCCCGTCCGCGTGCCGCTGGCGAAAGACTGTGTTCCACTTCATGACTCGCTCGGGCTCAAACCGCCAACGGCCATAGCCAACATTCTCAAAGCCCACCGACGGCTGTTGCGGAGAATAGATCCCCATCGCGTGGCTGCCGCTTTCGGTAGACAAGACGAGGGGAAACGATTGCTCGCCCGGACCGAAGTCGATCGGTTGCAGTTCGCCGGTTTGAGGCCGAAACGTCCAGAACGAACGAAACTCCTCCGGCATGTAGCCAGTCAACGCCTCGAACTGCGCGAATGTGTGTCGTTCATTCAGAGGCACGGTGAATGTCACGTCGTAGCGAATGACATGCGGCAAATCCGGCAGGCCAATCTGTACTCGTTTCATCAGTAAGTGATTCGACAACTTGGTCGTGTTGATCGCCGGATGCCCCTCGGATTTCTGGCCGGGAGACAGCCAGAATGCCATTTGCGTTGTGGTCTGCAGCGCAGCCTCGGTCGCGACGGAGTGCAACAATCGGCTGGTCGAGTTCGGCCCAGCACCGTCATCTCGCGAACCGGCTTCGGTCGGATTGAACGCTTCGGCCCAGTGCTTGCCGTCCGAACTGAAACTGCTGGCCGACTGCAACTGCCGGCCGTGATCGGCGCTGTTGATGAACTCTTGGCCATTCCAAGTCAGCGAATGCACGGCCCCAGCCAGCCGAGATGTCGTAGTGATGACGATCTCCGAGTTCCCCGCAGCACGGCGAATGGTAAAGTCTGCGCGGGGCGTCTGTGACGGCTCATCAGACAGACCGACAGCAGCAGAGAGATTGTGAGCGAGCAGAAGGAGCCCGACAAATGAAAGGAGACGACGAATGAATTGCGCGTGCATGAATTCGTCGTCTCCTTTCATTCGTCGGGCTCCCTCCGTTTGTATCGACCACATTCACTTCATCGCGCAACGGTTCACGCCAAGATTTCGTGAACGACTCGCCCAGCGACGTCGGTCAATCGGAATGGACGGCCGGCGTAGTTGAACGTCAGACGCTCGTGATCCATGCCAAGCAGATGCAGCGCGGTCGCATGCAAGTCGTGCATGTGAACTTTGTCCTGCACGGCGTGATGGCCCCACTCGTCGGTCTCTCCGTGAGCGAAGCCGGGCTTCACGCCGCCTCCGGCCAGCCAGATGGTGAAGCCTCCGGGATTGTGGTCTCGGCCGGTGCCGTTCTTCTCGGCGTATGGCGTGCGGCCGAACTCGCCGCCCCACCAAACTAAGGTGTCTTCCAGCAGTCCGCGCTGTTTGAGATCGGTCAGCAACGCGGCAACCGGTTGATCGACTGCCTTCGCGTGATCACCGTGCTTGGGCATGTTGCTGTGCTGATCCCACGCCGGGTTCGCCGAGTTGTCGGCGTAGTTGACTTGAATGTATCTCACGCCCGACTCGGCCAAGCGTCGAGCCATCAAGCACTGCCGGCCGAAGTCGTCGGTGGGTTTCTGGTCGATGCCGTACATCGCCAGCGTCTCTTTGGACTCGCGGTTGAGATCGAACACTTCCGGTGCGTAATTCTGCATCCGGTGCCCCAACTCGAACGAATCGAGCACCGCTTGCAGTTCGTTGTCGCCGGGATGTTGGACCACCTGCTCGGCATTGAGCGACCGGATCAATTCGAAACGTTCGCGCTGCTCGGCCAGCGAGAGCCGGTCGTTGCTGAGGTTTCGCACCTGAGCTTCTTTCGTCGGGATCCCCGCGCGGCCAATCGCCGTCCCCTGATAGACCGGCGGCAAGAATGCGCTCCCGAAGTTTCTCGGTCCGCCATTCGCAATCGCCGGGCAAATCGACACGAAGCCCGGCAGGTTCTGGCTCTCGGTCCCCAAGCCGTAGCTGATCCAAGCTCCGACGGAGGGCCGAATCAAATTTGTGGAACCGGTGTGTAAGAACAATGTCGCCGGCCCGTGAGCGACTCCTTCGGTGTGCATGCTGCGGATCATGCACAGGTCATCGACATGCTCGGCCATGTGCGGGAAGAGTTCCGACGCCCAGCGGCCGCACTCGCCATGCTGCCGGAATTTCCACAGCGGCTTCATGACACGGTGCTGCACGATCTTGCCGGTCTTGGCCAGCGTCCGAGCATCATCGAACTCGCGCATCTGGCCGTCGTGTTGATCGAGGAGCGGCTTGTAATCAAACGAATCGACATGGCTAACTCCCCCGGCCATGAACAGAAAAATCATCCGCTTTGCCCGCGCCGGATGCAGCGTAGTCTTCGCAGCCAGAGGATTCCCGGCCGCACTGGCGGACTGAGCCAACCCGGCCAGCGCGAGATGCCCGAAACCACAGGCGACCGTTTGGAGAGCACGGCGACGGGAAGCATTCATGGCAAGACCTCGTTTCTCGAATCATTCTTCCGTTACTGAGTGAGTCGTATCCTAGCCGACGAAGGTGACCTCGACAAAATCGTGCCCGAAAAATTCGAACATGTCCGTCAAAGTCACGCCACGGGCAGCGGTGGCGCGATTCGCTGGCAATCGAGAAAGTCGCCGCCTAGAATCCCGCCCCTTCCGCCGAGTCGGGATGCCCCGATCGCCGGTGAGATTTTGGATCTTTTGACCTCGAACCCATAAGTCAGACATGCCCAACAATCCCAATGCCGCCAAGGCGGACCGCCAAGCTCAGAAACGCCGCCTGGTCAATCGCTCGCAACATGCGTCGCTGAAGACGCTGATTAAGAAATTCCGAACCTCGCTGGATACGACCGGCAGCGACGCCCCGGCGGCGACGGTCACGTTGGGTGAAGTCTCCAAGCGACTGGACCAGGCCGGAGCCAAACGGTTGATCCATCCGAACAAGGCCGCACGGCTGAAATCGCGATTGGCGAAAGCGGCGAACAAGAAGGCGGCCGCTAAGTAGGCGTCGGCGACTCAAAGACGTCTTTGAATCAAAGGCCCCGACGACTGAGGGATTCCGAGATCCCTCGATCGTCGGGGCCTTGTTTTGCTCTCTGTGCGGTCAAGAAATGAGCCCGGCCTTTTTGAAAAGCCGGGCTTCTCGCTGCATGCTACGGTTTATCGCCGTCCTTGGATTTGCGGTCGTCGAGCGGCGGGTCTTCGGTTGTTTTCGCTTCGCCAGTCGCGGCAGAAGTTTCGACGAAGCTTGCTCTCTTGATCGAGTCGAGCCCAGGGAAGGCACTGTCGAGGAAGGCGTTGCCCTCTTTCTGAATGCGACCTTGTTGATCGCTGGCCTTTCCGCCGTACTTGGCATTGAGAGTTTCCAGAGCTTCCATGCCGGAGAGCACTTTGCCGAACGGCGTGAAGCCGTCCTGATCTAAAGAGGCGTTGTTGACGTAATTCACGAAGATCTGCGTGCTCCGCGAATTTGGAAGCCCAGACTTGGCGAACGTCACCATGCCGGGCCGATTCGATTGCAGGTTGCCCCCTGTGGGCCGGTCATCCGGAATGTTGTTGTCACGCCACTCGTCCATCACCTTGGGATCGCCGTGGATTCCCCACTGCACCATGAATCCGGGAATGACTCGGAAGAAGCGGCAGTCGTCATAGAAGCCGATCTTCACGAGTTCATAAAACCGCGCGGCACCGTGTGGTGACCAGTCGCGATGAACTTCGATCAGAACGTCTCCCTGCGTCGTTTCCAACTTCACTTGGTACGTCTCTGGAACATCTCCGGCCGGCGTGTCGTCAGACTCGACCTGCTTGTCGAGTGGCGGCCCCATTGGCAACGGCAGGTCCGCTTGCTGCGGCGGAGCACACCCCGCCAACGTCGCGACGGCGATCGATCCACAAAATTGGCGTCGAGTCAAATTCCACATGAGCCTTCCCTTGGAGTGCGGCGTGTCAGCACCGCTTTGGATCTGTGCAGAGATTTGGAAAGAAAGCGGCGCTGACACACCGCACTCCACAGCTATTTCTGTTTTTTCGCTTCCAGGACCGTCGCCTTCTTGATGAAGTCCAGTCCGGGATAAGCCTTGTCGAGAAAGGCGTTGCCTTCTCGCTGGATGCGAGGCTGTTGATCGCTGGGGGAGCCTTCGTACTTGGCGTTGAGCTTGTCCACCACATCCATGCCTTCGACGACCTTCCCAAACGGCGTGAAGCCGTCCGCATCGAGCCGGGCATTGTCGGCGAAGTTGATGAAGAGTTGCGTGGTCCGCGAGTGGGGCTTGCCGGACTTAGCGAACGTGATATAGCCGCGAGTGTTCGAGGCACGCTCCTTGGCCGGAACGGCGTCGTCTTTGATTTCGGCGTCGCGCCACTTCGACTGAACTTTGGGATCGCCGTTGATGCCCCATTGCACCATGAAACCGGGGATGACACGAAAGAAACGGCAATCTTCGTAGAAGCCCGCTTTGACGGCGTCGTAAAACCGAGCGGCCCCATTCGGCGACCACGCGCGAGTGACTTCGATCACGATGTCACCCTTCGAGGTCTCGATCTTCACTTGAAACTTCGCCGGGATGCTGTCCGGTTGCGGCGTCTTGGGATCTTTGTCGTCGGCTTGCGCCGATTGAATGGCCGAGCCAATCACCGCGGTCGTGGCGACCGTACCGCAAAACTGTCGTCGAGTAATCATCGAGAATCCTTTCAAGAAGAACGTGGTTGAAACAATCGACTATTCAGAGGCTTTCAAAAACTGAGCGTTGACGTCGGGCAGCTTCGCGGACGCGGCGTCGCCGGTGTGGAAGAAGATGCCATAACGAATCCGCGGTCCCGAGCCTTTCGGGAAGACATCGTCCACCGGTTTCTCTTGGTTGTTCGTGTAGGCCGCCTCGCCGAAGGGGCTGACCGAGAACAGGCCGTAGTTGCGGACGTGATAACGGCTCGGCCGGAAATTCTTCGGATGATCGAAGATTGTCACGCCGAAAATTTTGCCATCGACCGGGCCGACGTAATCCACCCACGCCGAGCGTTGGCCCCAGCATTCCTTCGAGCCGTTCTTGCCGTCGGCATTCGTGATGACGCCGCTCCCTTTGTCTTCGCGCATCGACTCGGCGATGCGGAAGCCGAGTAGTCCTTCCTTCGTGTCTCGGAAGTTGACTTTGCTATTGCCCATGCGGAGGTCAATGTCGTAGGTCAGCAGCCGATTCGCGTGGATGCCGATCGTCGTCGTTTCGATCAGCACGGCTTGCCCATCGGGGCCGAGCCAATGATTCTCGGCCTTGAGCTTCGCCGGGTTCCCTTCGGCGACGAGCAATTCGAGGCTGCGGTTTTCAATCTTCCCTTTCTCAGCCCAGAACTTGATCTCGTTGACTTCATCCACCGAGACCCAGATCCCTTTGTGATGCGGATGGTCCCCCTTGTAGTCCTCGCCGACGATCGGCCGGGAGAGTTGCGTGCCGGCCAGCTTCACCGGCGAGAAGAACGGCTTCGGTAGCGACTTGGCGAATTGATACGTCGCGAATTCTTCGCCGTTGATCGTGACGGCAACCGTGTCGCCGCTGCGAACCAACTTGACCGTGTCCGCCGCGAAGGTGCTGGCAGACGAGACGAAGACCAAAACTCCCCAGACGACCAACATCGTGTACTTCGTTCGCAGGTTCATCGGCAGTGGCTCCTCGAAAGGGATCGGCTTATCGTGGTGCAGGCGGCTCGCCGGCACAGAAATCGAATTCCACTCGGTGCAGGCGAGCCGCCCGCACCTCGGCGATGAGTATGGCCACTGAGCTTCGCAAATGAAAAGTGAAACGCCATCCGCAAACCAATCGAATTCGACGCCGAAAAACCAGCCACTGTGATTCATTCCTCTGACTCCATTCCTCTGCCAAGACTTGCCAGAGGAATGGGGCCAGAAGATGTCCTGAGGAGATTTGATGTCCCCGTTCGCACAAACTTTGCTGGCCACGTTGGCAGTCGTGTTGGCGACGCTGTTCGTGCTGTGGTTGCTCAGTGTTGCCAAGCGCGATGCCAGCATCATCGATCCGTTTTGGGGGACCGGCTTCGTGCTCGTGGTATGGACGACGTTCGCGCTGAATCCGCAGGAACCGCCCCGTTCACTGCTGCTGGCGGTGCTG
The DNA here is from genome assembly GCA_945905295.1 of Planctomyces sp. SH-PL62. Classification (GTDB taxonomy): domain Bacteria; phylum Planctomycetota; class Planctomycetia; order Planctomycetales; family Planctomycetaceae; genus SXKJ01. The sequence continues at coordinate 13,749 of CAMDPX010000013.1, forward strand.
ACCACGATTTGGGGAGCGCGGTTGTCGCTGTTTCTGCTGTGTCGCAACTGGGGGCACGGCGAGGACCGTCGCTATCAAGCGATGCGTGTTCAACACGGCCAGCGTTTCTGGTGGGTCAGTCTGATCTCCGTCTATTTGCTGCAAGGGATCATCTTGTGGTTCGTGTCGTTGCCGATTCAGGTCGCGCTTGTCACTGCGTCTGATGCGCCGTTGAGTTGGCTGGATGCGATCGGGGCCGCGTTGTGGGGGACCGGCGTGTTCTTCGAGACGGTCGGTGATTGGCAGTTGGCACGCTTCAAAGCCAATACGGCGAACGTGGGTCGAGTCATGGATCGTGGGCTGTGGCGGCTGACTCGGCATCCGAATTACTTCGGCGACTTCTGTGTCTGGTGGGGCGTGTTCCTGATCGCCGCGTCGAGCGGAGCTTGGTGGACGGTGCTGAGTCCGCTGGTGATGTCGGTGTTGCTGCTGAAGGTGTCGGGAGTGACGCTGCTCGAAAAAACGATCACCGAGCGCCGGCCGGATTACGCGGCATATCAAGCGCGAACGAATGCGTTCTTTCCGGGGCCGCCAAAGTAGACCAGTCACTCCGTGACTGGAACGTTCGAGTCACGGAGAGGCTGTGAAGTTTTCGTGGAGCACGTTTTCAACGTGCTCGAAAATAGGCTGATTGGGCACGTTGAAAACGTGCCCCACGTCATTTATTCACAGCCTCGGAGTGACTCTTCTACTTTTCCCGACTGGCCGCAGGACATGCCAGTCGGCGAACGCGGACAGCAGGATGAGCACGATGCCGACCAGGATCATCCACGTCAGCGGCTGATCGATTTGAAAGCCGCCGAGCGACGACGTTTCTTCCTTCGGTTCGCGGCGGCCGGGACGCAGGCCGGTGAGCGTAGATTCGTCCGCGTCGTAGAAGTTGACGGCGAACTCTCCGAGTGGATGATCGCCATCGAGGATCGTGTAGACGGCGGCTTCATCCAGCGGCGGCACTTCCACAATCGTCGCTCGCGCGAGCGGTCGCTTCTGATTGCCGTGGACCAGCAGCAGCGGACGCGCCGCCGAGTCCTTCGAGTTGTCCACCGTCTTCGCAGCATCAGCGGCTAAAGTTGTTGCGGCGGGCGGAGCATCCTCGATCAAGCGGAAACGAATCTCTTCGTTCAGCCGGTAATTCCAGCGGCGCAGGCCCGGCAGGTTGTCGCGCCGGAGTTCGATCAGATTGCTGAGCAAGATCGGCCAGTCGGGACTCTCGGCGAGGTTCGTGCGTGCGAAGTCCAGGTTCAGCAAGTAGGCCGTCGTGCGCGTGCCGTTCAGACGCGACAGCAGCGGATGCTGTCCGGCCGTGATGATCGGTGCGACATCCAATTTCAGCGGCTGCACTCCGCCCCAGACGACGCCGCTCAGCGTCAGTCCGTCGAGCAACGGGTTTTGTTTTTCGAGGATGTACGGCCCGATCAAATCGGTCGCGGCTTTGCGAGCCGTGTCGCTCGGATCGAACGGCCCGATCCCCAGCCACCACAGCTCGCGGCGCGACGGCGGCGATGGCTGAGCCGGTGCGATGATCAGCTCCGCGGATTCGACATCACTCAGCGACACATCGGGGACGCCGCGCAGCACACGCTGCACGGCTTTCAGCGAGGGCGAATCTTTCGGCAGTGCGACGGCGACATGCAGCGTGCGAACTTTCGGCTCGATCAACTCGATGCGATCGTCCAGCGGCAATCCGTCACCGATCGTCTCCGTCTTGATGATGAGCCGTCCCAGTCCACCGGGGACTTCCACTTCGAGCGGCGCGGCGACTCCTGCCGCCAACGAGATCGTCTGTTGAAAAACCGACTGCTCGCCGACCGCTCCGGCGACGCGCACATTCGCCGCGCGCTGACCATGATTCGTCAGCCGGATGAAGACACGCCCCTTCGCCGTGCGCGAATCGAAATCCCAGCGCGCGGCCGAAATCGACACGTTCTCCAACGCGCGGCCCACGGAGACGATCTCCATCAATTGCGGCACCGCGACTTTTTCGTCCGGCACCACGTCCGTCAGAAACAGCAACTGGCCGGTCTCTGCCGCTAACTGCGCGGCTAAGTCCCACGTCGGTTGAAAGTCATGCTTCGGCAGCGCGGGACGCCAATCGTCGAGCTTCGGTTTCGCTTCGTCCCAGACAACCGCCGGGCCGGCGAGCATCTCTGGACGACGTCCGGTTCGCAGCAAGGTGACGACGCTGCCGCGCGGCAATCGCTGGACTCGCCGATCTAACTCGACCACCGCCGCGTCACGAAACGATTTCTCCTCCAACCCCGGCGGACGCGACGACATCGACGCCGAGTTGTCGAGCACCACCACCAGATGCACGACCTTGCCCACATCACCCCAACGCGGATCGGACAAGACCAGCGAGAGAATTAACGCCGCCAGCAACTCACAGATCAGCGACGGTGTGATCGGCAGTCGCTCGCGCGTGCGGCCAGCCGTGGTCGTATGCGTCTCGACGCCCCACAGGTGCAGGCCCGCAACAAACAAGGGTGGATAGCGCCGATGATAAAGGTGAATCACCACGATCAACGGCAAGGCCACCAGCCCCAGTAAGCCCCACGGATTCGCGAAGTACATTGAAATCAACTCCGAGCGGTCTTTCGCAGAGCGCGTCACAGCTAGCGCCAGTTTTGCGAAGGTCTCTGCAAACGGCAATCAGTGCGAGATCGGAGTCTCTGAGAAGCCCCTGGCTTTTCCTCAGAAGAGGTGACGTCGGCCAAGCAAGAGGCTAGGCTGCTCACGCGATGCACCGCTGGACGGGGTCGTGCGGTCGCATTTCTTGATCACTCACGCAGGAGATTTCTCATGCCTCGCATCGTTCGTCCGTGGTTGGGTTGGTCGTTGATGTTGTCACTGTCCGCTGTGGGGTTCTGCGGTTGTTCCTCAGAGGAACCGGCAGCGGCCCCCGCGGCCAACAATCAGGCACAAGCGAATGCTCCCGCAATGGTGGGTGCAATGCCGCCCGGTATGCCGGGAGCACCCGGCGGAATGCCAGGCGCACCGGGTGGAATGCCAGGCGCACCGGGTGCGATGCCAGGCGCACTCGTCCCGCCGCCAGGCGCGGTTGCGGGAGCACCGGCGGTCGCGCCGGACGCAGCGGCTGCGTTCGCCGGAGCGCCCGGCGGTGCCGTCGTGGCTCCGGGAGCACTGGCGGTCGCACCAGCAGTCGCGCCGGACGCAGCGGCGGCATTCGCGGGAGCGCCCGGCGGTGCCGTCGTGGCTCCAGGAGCAGCAGCGGCCGCGCCGGCAGCACCCGGAGCAGCGGCCGCATTCGCGGGAGCACCAGGCGGTGCCGTCGTGGCTCCGGCAGCGCCAGCGGCCGCACCAGGCGCAGCGGCTGCGTTTGCGGGAGCACCAGGCGCAGTGGGTGCGGCACCGGGAGCTCCAGGGGCACCGGGAGCGGCCGGCGGTCCAGGTGGTGCTCAAAACCCGCAGTCGCAACCGGGAACATTCGGGTTCCCAGCCGAGAAAGTGGCGCTCACCCTGATGAGAGGCGACATCACCGGTTTGGAAGAATTCATCAGCGCGAAGTGCAAGGGGCCACTCGGCGACGTTCGCGATGGCAAGGCGACGGAGAAGCAGATCGATGACCTCAAGAAGACGTTTACTGGCCTCAAGGAAGGGAGCAAGCCGCGAAATGAAGGTGGCACTTGGTCGCTCTCAGTTCGCAATGCCGACAACGCCCTCATCAGCTTCAAGGTCAAGAAGGAAGGCGAGGACTACAAAGTCATCGAGATGACGGTCAAAGCGGGAACCGCCAAGAAAAATCGCTAACGCCTTGAGAGTTTGGGTTTCGCAGATGCTCGATCAGACATCGTCTCGCCGACATTTTCTGGCGGCCCAAGCGCTCGGCTTGGGATCGGTCGCGCTGACGTGGCTCCTGCGTCAGGACGGCGTACTCGCCGAGACCGTGCGTCCGGAATTGGAAAAGAAGTCCTACGACCTCTTGCCCAAGCCGGCAGTCGGTCAGCCTCAAGCCCGTGCGATGGTTTCGCTGTTCATGCAAGGTGGTCCTAGTCATATCGACCTGTGTGATCCAAAACCGGTCCTCAATCAACTTGACGGGCAGAAGTTCCCCGGCGACATCAAGTACGACAACGCGGCCGAAGCCAGTTCGCGAGTGCTGGGTTGCCCTTGGCGATTCCGCAAGCACGGCGACTGCGGCATGGATTTCTCCGAACTGCTGCCGCACTTCGGCGAGATCGCGGATGACATCACGCTCATTCGTTCGATGACCACGGGCGTGAACAATCACGGCGAGTCGTTGTACGCGCTCAACACCGGCCGCACGCAAGCGGGGCGGCCATCGTTGGGAAGTTGGCTGACCTATGGCCTGGGGACCGAAAGCCAAGACTTGCCCGCCTACGTCGTACTGACAGATCCAGGTGGCTTGCCGGTGCTCGGCACACACAACTGGTCGAACGGCTGGCTGCCGGCGCTGTATCAAGGAACTGTCGCACGCTCGCGCGAACCGCGCATCCTGAACCTCGACCCGCCGCCGCAACTCAAGGGACTCCCTCAAGAACGCTACTTGGAATATGTCGCCAAGCTGAACCGCGAGCACCTCGCGCGACATCCCGGCGAGACAGACCTCGAAGCTCGCATTGCTTCTTATGAGTTGGCGGCCCGCATGCAGACCGCGGCGAAAGAGGCACTGGACTTGTCGCAAGAAACCGAGGCGACTCAAAAGCTCTACGGCCTCGACAACGAAAAGACTCGTGACTTCGGCACGCGTTGCTTGCTCGCGCGGCGGCTGATCGAACGGGGCGTCCGGTTCGTCTCGGTCTACTCGTACGCTCAGATGTGGGACCACCACGGAGCCTTGCGCGGCGCACTGCCGCAAGCCTGCTTGCGGATCGACCAACCGTGTGCGGCGCTGGTCAAAGACCTTAAGCAGCGTGGGTTGCTCGATTCGACCGTCGTGCATTGGGGCGGCGAAATGGGACGGCTGCCGGTCATCCAAAACGACACCGGCCCCGACCGCGTCGGCCGCGATCACAACACCTACGGCTTCTCCTCCTGGTTCGCTGGCGGCGGCTTCAAAGCCGGCCACACCTACGGCGCGACCGACGAGTTCGGGCATCGCGCCGTCGAAGGCATCGTCACGCATCACGACTACCACGCCACGCTGTTGCACCTCTTCGGTCTCGATCCGAAGCAGCTCACGTTCACTCGCAACGCTGCGCCGCAATCGTTGATCGACTCGACTGCCACGGCGCGAATCGTGAGAGAGGTATTGGCGTGAGCAAGACGGCTCGATCGCAATCCGAGAAGTCGGTCCAAGTTGATCGGCGTCTGCTGGGTTCGTGGCGATCGGATCGCCGCCGAACAATGGCCGAATGGATTTGGCCGCGCAGTATGAAGCCCGATCGAAGGAAATGGTTCGCGGGGCTGTTTGGACACCTCAAGCTGCGCTACACGCCTCGCTACCTTTATTCCGATCTCAAAGGCTTTTGCGAGCGGGATCTCTACGAAGTCGTTGCGATGGATTCTGACTCGGTCGCAATTCTGTGCAGTCCGGGACGCATTCTGCACATCCATTTCGAGGACGACCACTATTGGATTTCGCTGGGCCGTAATCGGGAGTGGTTCAAGCGAGTGAAGTCCAAGCCACGTCAGGCAGCCGCGCGGCGTTGATGAGCGGCAGAGGGCAAGTCGACCAAAGTGTGAATGTTTCCGCTGACCGGAGCGGATGCAAAACGTCCGTCGGGAGCGGCTAGCTCCATCGGCAACCCAAAGATCGGATTGAGCATCGTCGAGACAACTCGGCCGGCGATCTCCGAATTGGCCACAACCTCCAGACGAAACCTCTTGAGGATCAGCGGCAGGATTGTTTTCAACGTGACCAGCGCCAGCGGTGCGCCGAGACAAAGCCGCGGTCCGGCTCCGAAAGGGAGGTATTCGTAGGGAGTCGGCGTGATCGTCAGCCAACGGTCGGGATCGAAGACTTCCGGATTCGGGTACAGGTCGGCTCGGTGATGTGTCATGAACTGGCTGAAAATGACCACGGAATTCTTCGCCAAGGACAACGGTCCCAATTCGACTGGAACGCTGTTGCTCCGTTGTGAATAACTGGATGCCGGCAGCAATCGCATGCTTTCACGCAGGACTCGATCCAACAACGACCCTTTCGCACTGTCAAATGCCGCGAGAGGTTCGTCGTACTCGCCCGCTTGCAGTTCACGAAACAGCGGACGCATCACGTTGGGATGCTGAGCCAGCAGAAACAGCGTCCAGCCCAGTGTGTTCGAGGTGGTCATGTGCGCCGCGCCAAACAGCAATGCGACGTGACCGATGAGTTGCTCGGTCGTGATTCCGCCAGTCTCGTCATGCACGCGGATCAGTTGCGACAGCAAATCAGTACCGGGTTTCGCCGCGCCGCGCCGCAGCCGTACCAAATCCAAAATGCGTGTTTCGAGCCGTTTGGCCAACAACAACAGTTCGTCGTAACGCGGCATGAAATCGTCTGCCGGCAACAGGGCCGCCAAGCCGAGTTGATGATTCAGCTCGACCCACGGATCAAGCATCTCGCCAATTTCCAACGCGATCTGCATCTGGTCCATGCCGAAGAGCATCGTGCTGGTGATCTTCCGGGCGAGCACCGTCATCTCCGTCGCGATGTCGCGCGTTTCGCCGGGCCGCCAGCCGTCGAGCATCTGGGCCGTCAACGTCGTGATCGTGTCGTGATGAACGCCAATCGCCCGCTTCTCGAACGGACCGGAGACCTGCCGGCGTTGCTGCTTGTGTTCTTCGCCATTCATGCTCAGCAGCCCGCACGTCAGCCGCCGTTGAGCCGAATTCTTGGGGCCGCGCAAGGCGAAGAACCGCGAATAGAACAGCTTCGAGTCGCTCAGTACTTGGTGGTTGAGCTGCGGATTGAAAACGAAGACGAGTTGCTGTTTGGATTCGCGCAACGCGGCGACATCGCCATGCTCGCGACGCAACCACCTCATGCAAGCGATGGGGTCGGCGACGAAATCCTCAAGCCGCCCGTCCGTGATGGGGGGCTGACTCGTCCAAAGGTTGATCCCAGCAGCCGGTCGATCCATGAAGAGACTTTCTCATCCTTGAGTGTCAGTCGGGGATCTGTAACTCGTTTTCAGACTTTGTCGCTAGATGAATTCCCAGAATTGGCCCTCCGCCATTTGTGTTGAAAACGCTTGCGGCTCGCAGAATTCTTCGTCTTGCCTCTCCGAAATGGATTGCGCTAAAACCCCATCGACTCGCCAAGTTTTCGAGTCGGAGACTTCTTCTCGGATCGAATCTCGGAACCTGCCCACGGATGGTGCGATAATGATGAAAATCTGGCGGCCTGGATGCTGGATGCTGGCGACAACAATGCTCACAGGTTGCGGAGGAGGATCGAACCCCGCGCCCCCATCGCAACTGACGACAAACTCCACTGCGAACCACTCGCTCACTCCAGCCGATGACGTTGATCCCCCAGATTCCAATCGCGGCGTTGTACACGCCTCTGGCATCGGCCAGTCTCAGATGAACGCCGCCTCTGGCGTAGACGATTCCGATTCCGACCGCGCCCAGCCCAAGAAGGACTCACCAGAATGGTTCGTTCTTCAAATCACGCGACTCAAGCTGCGACCACTTGGTGATTCGGTCGATGCGTTCTCGCAAACGACCGAAAGGCAAGCCGAACTTCGCCGCGAACGCAATCAGCAGTTGGTCGATTTGGCCACAGAAGCGATCGCACGCACCCACAAGGACAAGGACGAGTCAAAGATCCGAGTCTTCGATCTCGCGGTGCATCACCTTCTGGAGGCGGAATTGCAACTCGCCCTGACAGGAGACCAAGACCACATCGACGCGATTTATGAGCATGCGAGTTCGTTGTACGAACGAGATCCGCAATCGAAAGCGGCCGTCGAGGCGGGACAAGTGCTAATCTCGTTCGCACGCCTCAACGCTCAACGGTTCGGACAGCAAGAGCCGAAGTGGCTGACGGAGTACGGCCGGCTCGCGCGGCAGTTTGCCAAGCAATTCCCTCAGGAAGAACGCCAAGCAATTCCCGTCCTCTTCGCCGCCGGACAAAGCTGCGAATATCACGGCATGACGGCTGACGCGATTCAGTGTTATGCGACGGTCCGCGAGCTCTTCCCGGAAAGCTCCGCCGCCGAACGAATCACGCCCATCCTCCGCAGATTGAACCTCAAAGGCCAGCCGTTGCAGCTCGCAGGTCCGACGATCGGCGGTGGCTTTCTGAACGCCGAAGAGTTGCTCGGCAAGCCGCTGCTCGTTGTGTTTTGGACGACTCAGACTAAGCCGTTCGTGCGGCAGTTGCCGGCGCTGCAAGAACAGCTCGGCCAGATCGACGCCAGCCGCCTGAATATCGTCAGCGTGAATCTCGATGACGACGATAATGAATCCGCCGTGCAGACGTTCTTGGAATCCAATGGCCTGAATTGGCCGACAATCTTTCAGACCGATCCCGACAAACGCGGCTGGAACAATCCCGTAGCCGCCTATTACGGAATCCAATCCGTACCGCTGTATTGGGTCGTTTCCTCAAAAGGAAATGTCGTGGAGACGGCCACCAACGTCCAACAAATCGAACCTTTGCTCCAAAAGCTGATGACACCTAAGCAGCCAGCGGAAGACGGTCAAAAATAGCGGCGAACCGGCACTGACAAAACAAAACAGGCACCCGCGAACAAACCGCAGATGCCTGTTGTTATTGAGATCAGAATCTTGAACTTGGCGCGGGATTAAAGCTTTCGCACCACGCCTACGACCATGCCGAGAATCTTGACGTCGTCGGTGAAGATCGACTTCTTCGGTCCGCTGATCGAGTCCAGCCGAATCCGATTGTTATCCTGGTAGAACCGCTTGTAGTGCGTTTCTTTGCTCTCGGTGACAGCGATCACTCGGTCGCCATCGCGATAGAATTGCTGCATCCGGCAGACCAGATAATCGCCCTTAACGATGTGTTCCTCGGCCATCGAATCATCCGACGCGCGGTACATGAAATGGTCGCCAGAACCCAGCAGGTCCATGAAATCGATCTGCTCGGTTTCCTTATTCTCCTTCAATCGGGTGGTCTGGCCGAACTGCCCGCGAAGATCGACCGCCGTTTTGCGCTGCGGCTTGTCCGACAATTGAATCGCCCGCGACAGATTTGGTTCGCGGGTGATCAGCCCCTTTTTTTCCAGAGCCTTCAAGTGGCACATGACTCCGTTCGGAGACTTGATGCCAAACTCGTCGCCAATTTCACGCACCGTCGGACCGTACCCGCGGTTCATGATGTTGTCCTTCACGAACTCGTAGATCTCGCGCTGCCTGGGTGTGAGGTTCGCCGTTTTGGTCATCAAAATGTTTGCCATCTGCTACGTCCTTTTTCCTAATGCGTCCCAATTAAACGCGGAGCCGCCGGGGGGCCATCCTGCCTGGGGACACAACGCTCAGACAGGTATCCGAAAAAATGTATCTCAATAGAACTGATGATATACGGTTGTCGCAAGATCGGCTGGCCACTCTTTTGGAATTTTTCCAACAATTTCCGCGCCCAGCGAACTTGGTGAATTGCGATCAACAAACCCAATCCCGTCGGGATCAATCGCTGAAACTGACGGTCCGCCCGCAGTTAAACAGCGGCGTTCGGCCGTCTCAATAGACTTGGCGAAAGCTCAGGATTTTCCTGAAGCACTCCGAACCCGTTAGCTGGCCCGTGCGACAGCATCCGAATGATACTGATTGAGCTTGTTGTAAAGCGTCTTCAGGGAAATTCCGAGTTCGGCAGCCGTCTTGGGCTTATCTCCAGCGTTGCGCCCCAGAGTCGCCAGAATCACTCCACGTTCCATCTCTTGCAGCGTGGTCGCGTGAATTGTCTGAGTTGAGTCCACTGCGATTGGTTGTCCGTGCGATTTTCGATGACGTCGCACGCTCAGGCTGCTGGGCAGATCATCCGGCGAGATGGTCTTTCCGTCTGAAAGAATCACCGCATGTTCCAAGGCATTGGCCAGTTCGCGGACATTGCCCGGCCAGTCGTGATTTGTCAGCACGTCGACCGTTTCCTGCGGCAGCATTTTGGTCGGAGCCTGGCGGCGTTTGAGATGCCGAGCAATCAAAGCTTGCGCGAGAGCCGGAATGTCCTCTTTCCGGTCGCGCAACGACGGGAGCGCGACTTCAAACGTGTTGATGCGGAAGAAGAGATCTTCGCGAAACGTGCCAGCGTCAATCATGTCCGTCAAGGGGCGGTTCGTCGCGCAAACAATGCGAACATCCACGTGAAACGCTTCATTCTCTCCGACACGGCGGACTTCGCCTGATTCCAAAAACCGCAGCAGCTTTACCTGCATCGCTCTATCCAACTCGCCAAGTTCATCGAGGAACAGGGTGCCGCCGTCCGCCACTTCGAGCAACCCCTTGCGGCTGATGTCCGCACCGGTGAACGCTCCCTTGCGATGTCCGAAGAATTCGCTTTCCACGAGTTGTTCCGGCAGAGCGCCACAATTGACCGCGACAAACGGCATCGACGCACGCGGGCTGAGATCATGAATGCGGCGTGCGACCAGTTCTTTTCCCGTGCCAGTCTCGCCCAAGATCAGCACGCTGGAATCTGTCGGCGCGATCTTGTCGATCAGTCGTTTAACGCGCATCATGGGAGCCGAATCGCCGATGAGGTCCGAATTCCCCTGCACCGCCTTCAACGACTTTTCGAGCGCGATGGTCTTGTTCGTCAGCGTGCGATGTTCGGCGACACGGAGCAACAGGCTGTCGAGGTCGAACAGGCTGCACGGCTTGGGCAGGAAGTCGAAGACTCTCATCCGCAGTGCTTGAATGGCGGTGTCCATGCTGCCGTGCGCCGTGTGAATAATCGCCAGCGTGTCCGGGGCGATCTCTTTCATTCGCGCGGCGACTTCCCAGCCTGACAGGCCGGGCATTTGCAGGTCGATGATCGCGCAGTCGAACGATTTCTCGGCAAGCACCTTCAAGGCCGACGCACCGTCTTCGCAAACGGTCACGTCATGACCGCGATCTGGAAGTTCGGTGGCCATGATTTGACGAATGAGCGGTTCGTCATCGACGAACAACACACGCAGCTTGCAGCACGATGCAGCGCTCAAGGCTCGACTCCCGACTCCATTCGGTGCGGCTCCTCGCACAGAGTGTGCGAGCAGCGTGGCTTACTCCGTTTCGACGTTCCGTGTCACGGAAGGGCGGGGTTGATAGCAGAACCCGGCAAACCAGGCAACGGGGGCTGGTGAGGCGAATTCACGCCGCCTTTTGTTGTGAAATGGCCGTTCGCGGCAAGCTCAATCGAAACGTGCTGCCTTGGCCGGGACCAGAACTGGTGGCTGCGAGTCGGCCGCCGTGTTCGGTGACAATACGATGGCAAATAGGCAATCCGAGGCCAGTCCCTTGGCCGGTCGGTTTGGTCGTAAAGAACGGGTTGAAGATTTTGCGGAGCACATCCGCCGACATGCCGCAGCCGGAATCATGGAACTCCAGTTCGATGTGATCGGTGAGTTCCTTCAAGCGGATTTCGAGAAGGCCCGTGGCGACCGATGAAATTTCAGTTGTCGGACAGCCTTCAGAATTCTTAGGACTGGTGGGCGTCGGGCCAGACAATCGCGGGCGACGATCCACTTGATGAGCAGCATCCTCGATTGCGTCGAGCGCATTCGCGACGAGATTCAACACAACCTGCTTGATCTCAGAACCGTTGACCTCCAGCACGCACGGCTCCGAGCGGTCGAAGACGATCTCGCACTGGCGGTACTTGCTCATGGCGCGAATGAGGTGGATGACCTCGCGGATGATTTGCGTGACGTCGTGATTGGCTCGCAAGCCCTCGCCGCCGCGGGCGAAGTCGAGCAACTTTGCGGTGATCTGCTGACAGCGTGATGATTCCGATTGAATCATCTTCAAATAGTTTTCGATGAGCGTGGCGTGTTGCGGTGTCACTTGACCGAACATCGCGGCGAAGCGAGTCAGCAGCGACTCGCTGGTCCAGCGGATCGCGGTCAGCGGGTTGTTGAGTTCGTGAGCAATTCCCGCCGCCAGGAAGCCCAAGCCGGCGAGCCGTTCTTGCCGAGTCAGTTGCTCGGCGAGTTCTTGCGCGTCTTGTTTCAGTCGGTCGCGTGTCTCGACGAAGCGATCGGCCATGCGATTGAACGAATCGGCCAGTTCCGCGAACTCGTCGCGTGTATCGAGTCGCACGCGATATTCAAACTTGCCTTGAGCGACCCGATGCGTTCCTTCGAGCAGTTTTTTCCACGGTCGCGAAATCCAGCGTCGCCCGGCGAAGAAGCCGCAGACGAGCAACCCCAGCACCAACCCGGTCGAGATCGACACCCACCAGAAGCTGGCCCGATAAGTCTTGCGCGAGGAGTCGAGCAATTGCGGCAGGCCGGTCCCGAATTCCGGCAGGCCGGCGGCGATACCTTGCAGTTTGCCCACCTGCCAGAGCAATGACCGAGTCGTCTTGTTGGCGTTGTTCGGGTGGAGAAGTTGCCGCTGCTCGGACCGCAGATCTTTCAGCCGGCGGCCAATTTCCCACAGCCGGTCAGCGGTGAGATCGCGTGTCGTCGCGAGTTCTGGCTGCGGCGGCAAATTGGCCAGCTTGCGCAATGCATCGCCAGTGCGACGATCCGCTTCGGACAGTCGTTTCTCGAACTGCCATTGCCGCTCGGTACGTCCCGCGTCGTCTTCGGGCAGTTCGGCCAGCAACGGCTCCATCAGCGCGGCAAAGGCTTCGATCAATTCTCGCCGCTGCGGCACGCCGTTGAGGTTTCGATCTAGGTCGTTGACGACTTCGCGGTAGGAGAGGATCGCCCACAGGCTGCTGATCGTCAGCGTGGCGACCATCGCCAGCACCAGTCCCACACCGATTAGCAATTTGCCTTTGAGAGTAAACATCGCGGTCGTCGATCCCTGACGAAGAAGCTCCAGCAACGGGCGGGAGTTGTAGCGAGTCACCGCGCGCCGTTCGACATCAATTCCTCCCGGCTCGCAAACCGCGCTGATGAAGTGCCTTATTAAAAATGGCCACCGTCGGGCCTGCCCCGGCGGAGCCATGACTGGTGAGCGACAACGCTGCTGCCTCTTGGCTTTCGCCCCCGTTTGGGGGTGGCGTTATTTCCAATCGCGAACGAATCGCAGGGCGCGTTGGCGGACGGGGCGCTGAGGGTTTGGTCGGAGGTGATGGCTCCGCTCGCAACGCTCAGGGGTCTGGCAATTCAGAATTCCGAAATTCCGAATTGGCCGACGCGCGACATCGGTGGTCGTTGCAGCGATCCAGTCGGCCCATTGGGAATCGTGAAGTGCCTGACCCAGGTGTGCCGCAGTGACCCACAAGGATCGCCAGATTGCCCAACGCGAAGCCAAACTCGCGCAGAGGAGCGAAGTCGTCGCCGAACTTTTGCAGGAGCATGTGCAGCTAAAAAAGAGCTTGGGGAACTCAAACGGAGTTTGGGTTCCCCACAACACGCGCGACGAGATCGTGGACTACGTGGCCCAGTGGTCCCAACGCGCCGACATCGCCGCCAAGCAGATCGGCGAGACCGCCTGAAATCAGGCTTGAACATGAAACCAACATGAAACGCGAGTTTCTGACACAGTACGGAATCGACGTAACTGAATAGCCGAGGCGGGACTCGAATCATCGACGGATTTCGCGGGGAATTCGACGATTGGCCGACAAGGCGACTCACAATCAGACTCACTTGGCGTTGTTTCCGATCCGCGACTCGCTCGGCTGATCGAAGTTTGGCCGGCTCTGGCGGAGGACGTGAAGGGCGAGATGCTCACGCTGGCGGGGCTACGACCCTACGACTTTGACGACTTCAACGACGTGGGGACTGACGTGGCACCGGTTGCGGAGAGGGAATCGCGATGAAGCGGGCACGACTCGTGACGGGGCGGGCTTTCTGGTGGACTTCAAGCGAGGCTCTTCTACGATTTCAACCGCTTGATGAATGAAGTAGTCTGCGGTGAGACATCGCCCGAACAAGGGCGCGGCTTGGTTCGTGAGATAGTCCGTTTGAGGGTCGAGAAATGAACGCTCTTCGTGTGCCGTTGCGTGTCGTGTTCTACGAGGAAGAGGGCGAGTGGGTCGCTCATTGTTTGGAGTTCGACCTTGTCGGATGCGCCGCGACTCGTGAGGCCGCGTTGTTGCTGCTTTCGGAAGCGATCGTCACTCAGTTGGAAGCCACTCGACAGAACCAGAACTTGGCGAATCTGTTTACTCCCGCCAGCGGCGAGTGCCTGGCGAGGTTCGCGGCCGGTCACGACGTTGCGGAATGCGAGTTAAACATCCCGTGGCTCTCACCCGACGTGGTGATCGAACGGGCGGACGTCCGCGAGTTCCGCGAGAATTGGGACTCACCGCAATCGGTGCCCGGTGATTTGGTCTCGGCGTAGGACGTGGCGATGGCGAAACGTCGTGTGACGATCCACGAACTGCGCCGCATTCTGAGACGCTACGGCGTTGAGGAAGACTCATCGCGCGGCAAAGGGAGCCACACGCTGTTTTTCAAACAGTTCGACGACGGCGAATTCACGGACCCGATTCTGACTAACGGCAAAAACGTAAATCCCGCCTATGTGAAATGTGCCCGCCGCAGGTTTCGCCTGACGCCTGAAGACGGCGTTTCCGATGACGAGTTGTGACGCCTTCCGAAGGTTGAAATTCAATGAATTTTGGCGGAGATGGTAGGCCGCTTGACCGATGAAAGAGATCAGTGATATGTTGAGTTGAGGCTGGCGGACAAAAATCGGCTCCATGCCGTGTGGTCCTGGAATTCGTTCCGGGAGACCCTATATCCGCCGGCTTTTTTGTTGCGCTACTCGTCCTGTGGAACCAGCGGGTTCTGTTGGGTGTAAAAGGCTCCGCGTCTTGAGCCTTGAGTGATGTCGAGATCGTGAATCTCGCCGACTTGGGGCCACATCAGTTCGATGAAGCGGCTTTCGCCCATCTCAAAGTGCCGCTGCAAGGCCCACAAGAAGTAATCGCAGGCTTGCAGGCAGGCGTCCTCTTTCGAGAGCTTGGCTTGAATGTTGACGGTGTGCTTACGGGCGAATCCGAATTTCTGTTCAAAGTCCTGTTCGGCTTCAGCGAGTGCCTTACGAAGCGCGGCATTTCGATTCGATTTGCCACGACTGGCGAAGATCAAGTTCACTTCGTCGGCGGTTCGGCGGAGCTTGTTGAACAAGTGCCGGGTCAACGTGTCGTAGAGATCGTTTTCGCGATAGCGGTAGTTTGGATCGGCGTCGGTTTGTTGGCGGACGAAGTTGACGAGGTCCAGCTTGTTCCGAACGACGGCGTAGAACCGGACGTTGCTTTTCAGGAGCAGCGAAAAGACCTCGCGGCGGACTTCGGGAAGATCGTTCCTGGCGTGGAACATGACTGCCGTCTTCTGGCGTTCCGGCTTCATGGATTCGACCTTCCGAAAGTAGGGATCAGCCAGCAGATTGCCACGCAGTTGGTTCAAGCTGTCGCGCAAGGCGTCGCAATCGTCCACGAGTAGTTTGCCGAGGATGAAATACTTCGACGTGCCCTCTTCTCCGACCAGCACTTTCTTTCCCCGTCTATCAAACAGAACGGGGTCTCCCGCTTCGTCGATGAAGTAGTTGATGACGTCAAGTTCTTGAGCATCAGCCATGTTCATTTCGCCTTGCGAATCGTGTCGGTTCCATCGCGTTCGATTAGGTTGCGGCGGACGTTTGCGAACTGTCGGGCGGCGGGGAAGCGAATGCGCCAGGCCACCGCCAGCGTTCGTTGGCTCAAAGTCTTCCTTCCTCCAGAAAGCTGAAGTACCCCGTGCGGTTGAAGATGATGTGATCGAGCAATTCGATTCCCACGATTGATCCCGCTGCTTTGAGTTGGTTAGTGATGTTGATGTCGCTGGGTGACGGTTCGAGGTCGCCGCTGGGGTGGTTGTGAGCGACGATGACTGCCGAGGCGCGGTCGGTCAGCGCATCGGCGAAGACTTCGCGAGGATGAACCGGAGTGCGGTCGATCAGGCCCATCGAAACGACGCGGATGTTCAGAATCTCGTTGGCACCATTGATGGTGGCACACAGAAAATGTTCCTGCTTCCGGTCGGCGTAGTGCCGAACGTGCGGCAGCAGATCGGCTGGGGTCACGATCTTGACGCCCTCCGGTTTGATTCGGCGACGCGCGAATTCAATGGCCGCCAGAATCAACGTGGCTTTCGCATCACCAACACCGGGGAAACTGGTCAAGTCTTCGGCACGAACATCCAAGCCTCGCTCGTCGATGACTTTCGCGAGCTTGCCGGCCAGAGTCATCACGTCCATGCCCGGTGTGCCCTTGCCCAGCAGAATGGCCAGCAATTCTTGATCGCTGAGTGCTGCTGCGCCATTGCGCAGCAACTTCTCACGCGGGCGATCCTGTATCGGGATTTGATCGAAACGATTGCTCATGGAATCAGACCGCAACCAATTGGGTTTGAATCACCGTCACCGCCATGATGTCGAAGATGCCGCCGGTGTCTGTGTATTTGGGATCGGCCAATTCCTCGTAGCGGCCCCGGTGGTCGTAGGCAGTTTGAATCTCGCCGTTCACCTGCCCGCGATATGTGCCGTCCAGAAAAATGCGATCGTCGCGATGTGCGATGACTGTGGCGTGGATCGTGGGGTCGGCGGATTTTTCCTCGGTGACTTGTTTGATGTAGAGGGCTTCCTCGTCGGTGATGGCGAACTTGGCTCGAATCTCATCAATCATGTCTTGGACGGAGACTTTCTTTTGCGGCGGGCCAGCGCCTTTTTTGCCTTTGCCGGGTTTCAGTTTCACCGGCCCGGTGCTGGTCGTGACGCCCTGATATTCGACGGCGGCCTTGATGACTTCCGTCTGTCGGATCTGTTTCATCAAGTCGGACACGCTGCCTTGCTTGATGAGTTGCGGGCCGACGTATTCGGCGAACGTCGCGAACTCGTTCAACTCCGGCGCGTAGGTGAAAAAACACGACATGAAATGGAAAACCTTGGCGTATCGTGCGAGCGAAT
The DNA here is from genome assembly GCA_945905295.1 of Planctomyces sp. SH-PL62. Classification (GTDB taxonomy): domain Bacteria; phylum Planctomycetota; class Planctomycetia; order Planctomycetales; family Planctomycetaceae; genus SXKJ01. The sequence goes on from CAMDPX010000013.1 coordinate 30,765, forward strand.
AGACGAACGCCTTGCTGTCTTCGGTCTCGGTAAAGCTGGCGAGAAATCGCGTGCGCAGCGCGTTGACGAAGAATTGCACTTGGGCGTCCGTGCCAGTCGTCGCAAGTCGCGTGAATTGGGCGGCATCATTTTGCGTGAAGACACCCGCAGCCAAGATTTCTGCGTAGAGCTTGAGGCAAAGCTCTTGGTCCGGTTCTTCCGGCACGAACGGCGTCCCTTTGCGGTATTTCTGAAACGCCTTGAGGATGGCGGCGGCGTTGTTCGTGAAGTCCACGACCACGACACCCGACTTGCCGTCGTGGCAGCGGTTCAGCCGTGACACCGTTTGCACGGCGTTGCGGTCCACGACGGGCTTGTCGAGAAACATGCCGGCGAGCAACGGCTGATCGAAGCCGGTTTGGAATTTGTTGGCCACGACCATCAGCCGGTAGTCGTCCCCCTCGAAGCGTTCCTCGATCAACTCGCCGTCTTTCAACTCGTTGATGGCGTGCTCGTGAATTTCCGCGTTGGTTTCGGGATGCGTGAAATCCGAGAAGGCGTACAGGACTTTGTAACTCGCCCCGCGTTCTTTGAGCTTCTCTTTGATGATGTTGAAGTACCGCAAGCCGGCGACGCGGGAACTGGTGACGATCATCGCCTTGGCCCGGCCCTCAATGAGCGGCAGCACATCTTGCTCGAAGATGCGGAGCATCACCTCGGCCTTGTATTGAATGAGTCCGTCATCCTGAAATGCGACGTTCATCAGCGTCTTGGCAACGACTCCTTTGGAATAGACCTTTTCTTCCTCGTCGGGCGGGGGAACGAAATGGCAATGCAGGTTGTAGAGCGTCTTGTAGGAAATGATGCTGGCGGCCACGTCCACGATGTAGCCTTCGGCGATGGCCTCGGCTTCGGTGTAGGTGTCGAACGCGGCGTTGAACAACGTGAGGGTCGCTGGCGCGGGCGTGGCGGTGAACGCGACGAACAACTGGTTGGCGTCGTGCTCGCGGATGACTTTGGCGAGCTGATCTTCGGGGTCTTGTTCCGGGGTGTCAGCGTCCGGTTCGTCCGCTTTGCGGAATGGCAGGCGGATCGCCGCGCCCATTTGGCCTTCTTGCGAGCGATGCGCTTCATCAATCAGGAACGCGACTCGCAGATTCTTGAGGGCCGGGTTGCTCTTGAGTTCGTCCAACACGTGCGCAAACTTCTGCTGCGTGGTCACGATGATCGGCTTGCGATTGTTGAGGAAGCGAGGCAGGTCGTCGGAATGCTTCGCGATCCCCACTACGTCTTTCAAGTGGGTGAAATTCGCGATGTCCTCCCGGATGTTCGTGTCGAGCGATTTGCGGTCGGTGAGAATGAAGGTGATGTCCACCAGCTTTTCGCTCGTGCCGGGTTTGAAGAGGCTGTGCAGGCGGTCGGCGAGCCAGCAAATCGAGAGCGTCTTGCCGCTGCCGGGCGAGTGCTCCGCCAGATACTTGCGCCCGATGTTGCCGGTGGCGGCGAAGTGATCCGAAATGTCTGCCGAGACTTTCCGCACCAAGCGAGCCTGATGGTAGCGCGGGAAGATTGTGAACGCTGGACGTTGCGGCTTGTCGTCCTCCGCCTCGCGCTCGGGCACGCGGACCAGGAAGAATGACAACGCCTCCAACAACTGCTCCTTGGACAAGACTTCGCGGTAAAGAAACTCGACCGGATACTCGTTGGGATTTGTGGGTGTGTTGGTCAGCCCCATGTTGTGCCAACGAAAATTCTCTTCACGGCGCGGATTGGTGGCAGCCATCACGTCGGTCGTGTCGGCGGCGAGGTACAGGAACGGGTGCTGGAAAATCTTGCGCGCGTGGTCGCGGGCGGCGAACTGCGCCACGGCGTCATGCACGTTCTGGTTCGCCTCGTGCTTCAACTCAAGCGCGACGATGGGCAGTCCATTGAGGAAGAAGACGAAATCAATCTCCTTGTTCGTCTCTCCAAAATAGAAGTGCGGGCGAAACGTAATGCGGTTTTCGGCGTGTTTCGTGGTCGCGGCGCTCTCTGCGGAACGGGGCTTGGGATAGAACAGCCGGAACTCCAGCCCGCGCACCTTGAGGCCGTGACGCAGCAGCATCCACAGTGGCGTGTGCTCCAGTTCCTTGCGCAGCGCCTTGAAGACTTCGTCCCGCGCGTCCGTGCCGTAATCGTCTGTCAGCTTCTTGAGCGTGTCGGCTTGCGTGGCCTTGAGAAACGCCCAAAGGTGATCTTCGGCGATGCAATGCTCGGTGTCCGTGATGTCGGTCTGCTCAAGCACGCCGTACTTGTGCTCGCGGACGAGATAATCCGCGATGTGCTGCTGAAACGTCAGCTCCGGTGCTTTCTTTCGCTTGGCCACGGTCAGTCCTTCCTCGCTTCGAGCCGTGCCCGCGCGAGCCGCACCGCGTCATGCAGTTTGCGTTCGAGTTCTGCCTTGGGGAGCAAGTTCTTCAAATAGCTGGCGACATGAATGCCGCTCTTGTGAAGCTCCAGCAAAGCGACATGTTCGTCACTCTTGCCGGCGCACAGGATGATGCCCAGCGGCTCGGCCTCGCCCGGCTCGCACTCATGGCGTTTGAGCCAGCTCAGATAGAGTTCCATCTGCCCTTTGTCCGCAGCTTCAAATTCGCCGATCTTCAAGTCGATGGCCACCAGCCGACGCAGCTTGCGGTGGTAGAACAGCAGATCGAGATGGTAGTCCCGATGATCAATCTGCATCCGCTTTTGACGTTCGACAAAACAGAAGCCGCCTCCCAACTCCAGGATGAAGGCTTCAATCTCACGCAAGACCGCCGCCTCGAAATCCTTCTCCGCGTAGGTGTCTTTCAGGCCGCAGAAGTCGAGGACGTAGGGGTCGCGAAAGACCAAGTCGGGAGTCAGCTTGTCTTCCTCGCGGAGTTGTTTGAGTTCCTGGCGGATGAGTTTGTCCGGCTTCTTGGAAATCGCGGTGCGCTCGAAGAGCATCGACTGAATCTTCTGGTGGAGCGTCCGCGTGTTCCAATTTTCAATGCGGCACATCTCAGCATAAAAGTCGCGTTTCAACGGGTCGTCGATTGGAATGAGCGTCTTGAAATGGGTCCAACCCAATTGTCGCCGCAGTGCGGCGACAATCTCCTGATCGGGGAAGACCTCGGCGAATTGGACCATCCGCCGCAGATTTTTCTCAGAAAACCCGCGCCCGAATTCCACTTCCAATTGTGTCCCCAGTGCGGACACAATCTTCTGTCCGTACTCCGCCCGCTTCTCTTTCAGGATGTCCTGCCGGATGCGCCGTCCGACATGCCAGTAAAGCGTCGCCAGCCCCGAGTTGATGGCTCTCGCGACACTTTCGCGAGCTTGCAGGATCAGTTCCCGTACGTCCGACAGCAGAGAGGCCGGATTGGTGGGGCGGGCCAGCGCGGTGTCGCGTTTTTTGGGCGGCGATTTACGATTCATGCTGGCAAAATCCTCACGATGTGCGGTGGCCGTACCCATCATAAACCATCCGTCGGAATTGTCGCCGCAGTGCGGCGACAATTCGGCGCGTCGCCTCCCACCAGCCGATCAAGCGGATCATGGGGATGAGTCGTTTGAGGCGTTTGTGAGTCGTTTTGTACGGGCGAATGTCCCATAAACGTCCCATTCCTGGCGGAAGCCGTCGGCACGGGAGAACCTGGTCCCACGGACGCGGACTTGCGGGGAGTTCTCGCGGGTTTGACGCTCATGCTCCCGGACTCCGATTCTGTGCCCGATTCAAGTCCGCCTCCGTCACCCGCCGCTGGCCGGTGACGCACTCGTGAATCAGCGACTTGCGGTAGGCGGTCAGCGTGGCGATTTGCGATTCGATGCCGGTGACGATGGATTTGACTTCGCTGAGTTTCGCGTCGAGGTGTGCGCAGATGGCAACCTGCTCGTCGCGCTGTGGCAGTGGAATCGGGAACTCGCCGACTTTTGTTCCGTTCGTGCAAGCGAGGTTTGTCGTCCGCTTGCCGGTCGCTTCAAAGTAATCGCGGCCGTATCGAGACGCGGTCACATAGGTCAGGAATTTTGGAAGCAGCTTGTGGCAGAAACAGCGCACGGCGAAGACATGGTTTTGATGCAAGCATCCTTCGATTTCGCCGTGCCACAAGTAGCCGCGTCCGAGCTTGTCCAAGTCTCCGCCTTCGGTCATGAGCACGTCGCCTGAGCGGAGTTCGACACGCGCCGCTACCGCCGCCGGAACCTCGATCAGAGTCACGTCGTCCAGATCAAGATGACCGTCCTGCACGTTGGCGACGCGCAAGTAGGGGCGTTCAATCAGCGGGCCTTCGTAGGTCTTGCCGAGCGTCAGGCCGGTTTGAATCTCCGCGATGCGTTTGAGACACACCAGACTCCATCCGCGCGGCACGCTTTCCATCCAGCTATTTCCGGTGTCTTGCAGTTCGACGTGCTCGGTCAGTCCTCGCGTCACGGCACGTTGGACAATGGCCTTGCGAAGTTCGTCGAGGGTTTCGAGTTGGCGGCGTTTGGCGGCCACCGCCGCGTCAATCGCCGCACAACTCGCATCCAGATACGCCGCGATCCGCTGTTGCTCTTCGCGCGGCGGTTGGAGAACAGGCAAATAGCCAGTCTTCACTTGGTCGAGAATCGGTAGCGTTGTCGCAGAGGCAATGCCGGGAATCACATCCTCGTAAATCTTGAACTGGTAGGCGAGATAGCGGCCGCTCAATCGTTGGTTGCAGGTGATGCCGATGATTTGCTGGTTACACGACGCCACCTCGGTAATGAGACCGACCTTGCCAATAGTCGCGCCAATGCCGACGAGGAACACCGTCGCGGCGGAGAACATGCGGAGCGTGCCGTCGCGTCTCGCAGCTTCGTTGATGAGCTTACGAGGCTCGCGCAGTTCGAGGTCGCCGTCGTAGCTGCTCGGTGTGAACCAGGCGATAGTTCCGTCAAAGTAATAGTCGGGAGTGTCTGTCGGCGGAGTCGTGCCAGACTGGATACGCGCGGCAAATCGCTTGAGGTGCTCACAGCGCCAGTGCAGCGGAATCTCGCCAAACCAATCCAGGCCGGAACTCTTCTTGTCGGGATAGGAGTTCATCACGTCGCAGCCAGCCTTTCCAACATCGTCTCCGCGTCCTTCTCCAACTTTCGGAACTCGGCCAACAGGTCGTTTGATGTCGTGGTCGGCATTCAATTCCCACTCTCCATTTCCGCCCGCAGGAGATTGGCGAGCTGTTTCGCGGAGGGGAGTTTGCCTTTCAGCTCACCGGGCAGTTTCGACTGCAACTGATAGGCGGCGACGCCGATGGGGTTGGCTTTGGTGCGGAGCGCGTATTCCACCTCCACATCCTCCTTTTCCGCGCAGAGGATGATGCCGATCGAGGGCTTGTCGCCGGGGCCGCGTTCCTTGTCGTTGAGCAGGTTCAAATAGAAATCCATCTTGCCCGCGTGCTCCGGCTCGAAGGGGCCGACCTTGAGATCGAAGGCGACGAGTGCCTTGAGGAACCGGTGATAGAACAGGAGGTCGATGAAATACTCCTTCGCCCCCAGCTCGATGCGGTGTTGCCGCCCGACGAAGCAGAAGCCATAGCCAAGCTCCAGCAGGAACGCTTGCAGGCGCGAGATCAGCCGGTCTTCGAGTTCACGCTCCCGCACGGCGCGGCGCAGGCCGAGGAACTCCAGGTTGTAGGAGCTTTTCAGCATCTCGTCGGCCTGCTCGGCGAAGTGCTCCGGCAACGCGAGATCGAAGTTGTGCGTCTTCTTTTCCGTGACGGCCCGCTCGTAAGCGCTGGCCTTGATCTGATTGAGCAACACATTTCGCGACCAGCCGAAACGGGCGGTGGCCTGGAAATACCAGATGCAGGCAGCGGGGTCCGTGAGCTTGTCGAGCATCATCATGTGATGTCCCAGGGAATTTCTGCAACAAGCTGCTGCAGAAATTGGCCAGGGCCGCCCTCACTCATTTTGGCCACAGATTGTGGCCAAATTATGACTCTTTCTAATTCTGCAGCAGGTTGCTGCAGAATTACCGACGGGGCGTCGCCTGCTTCCAATTTGGCGACAGGCTGTCGACGTTTCTTGTCTCCGGCCAATTCTGCGACAGCCTGTCGCAGAATTGGGCTCGCCCCGCGCTGACTCATTTCTCGCGCAGCTTGTGCCAGAAATTCAGGAGCCGAATAGGCTTCGTAGAGACGCCGCATATACCACACATTGCGCGGGGAGAATCCGCGCATGGATGGGAACGCCCGGCGCAGGTCTGCCGCAACCAGTTCCACGACAGATTCACCCCAGCCAAGCGCCCGCTGCTTCTCAACAATCCCGCGCCCGATGTCCCAATACAGGAAGATCATTTCGTGATTGACCCGCCGTGCCACGGAGAGACGAGCGGTGGCGACGCGAGCCTTCAGTTCCTCGACAAACTGCCGATAGTCGGCGCTGATGGCCAGCGCAGTGTCGGTCGTCTTTTTCATCTTTTTCATTTCGCCAGTCCCTCCAACATTTTCTCCGCCTCTTTCTCCAGCTTCCAAAACTCCGCGAGCAAATCTTTCGCGGGCGTGGGTGGCTGGTAACGGTAGAAATATTTGTTCGGCAGGAATTCGTAGCCGTGTTGCGGGCTGTCCTCCCAGCGGATGATCGGCTTGGCAATCTCTCGTTGCAGGAACGCCTCGATGTCCTCGCCGTGCGGAATGTATTCGTCGTCCGCGACGTAATGCCGGTGCGTCCATTCGACGGAGAGAATTTCCGGCCGGTCGCCCAGCGCGGCTTTGAACTTCTTCGCGGCGTTGTCCTTGGGGGACACGACGAGGGTGATGGTCTTCTCGCCGCTCTCCGCTTTCACGCGCACGCGGAAGGTCAGGTCACTGTCGTAAAACTCCTGCTCCTTCTTCACGTTCGCGGCGGTGAATGCCTTCTCGTAAGGCTCGGTGAGCATGGCCGGCTTGTCTTGCTCGTCGGATTGCCAGAACACGACGCTGACCTTGTGGTAAGCGAAGTCCTTTTCCTTGGCGTTGTTTTTGAAAATCTTGACGCACACATCGGCGTAGCCTTTGGCCCAGCCGTCGCGGTAACGCTGCTCGATCCATTCGCGGTGCGCGTCGGTCATGCGGTTGCGTTTGCTGGCGAAGGCTTTTGGCTCTTTCTCGAATTGCTTCCGCGCGTCAATCAGCATCACGCGCCCGCGATGACTGGCGGGCTTTTCGTTCCGCAGCAGCCAAATGTAGGTAAAGATGCCGGTGTTGTAGAACAACTGGTCCGGCAGCATGACGATGGCATCGAGCCAGTCGTGCTCCAGAATCCAACGGCGGATTTCGCTCTCGCCGGAACCGCAATCACCATTGGAGAGCGGCGAGCCGTTGAAGATGACCGCGATGCGGCTGCCACCCTCTTCGGCCGGGATCATCTTGCCCAGCATGGTTTGCAGGAACAGCATCGCGCCATCATTCACGCGCGGCATCCCAGCCTGATAACGGGTCGTCTCCAGTTGGCGTGCCTCGGTTTCGTATCCATCTTTGCCGCCCCAAGTGACGCCAAACGGCGGGTTGCTCAACATGCGGTTGAAGCGGTGCTTCGGCTCTGGCCACTGGTCGCCCGGATCGCGGCTTTGCGGATCGTGTTTGATTAACGAGTTGCCGAGAGTGATTTTGACCTGTTGGTCGTTCTTGATCAGTAGGTCCGCCTGACAGACGGCATAGTTCGTCGGCGACAACTCCTGTCCGTGGACGGTCAGGAACTTTTCGACGCGCTCCCGTTCCGCCGGAGTGGCGGCTCGGTCCAGCAAATGTTCTTTCGCCACGGACAACATGCCGCCCGTGCCGGCCGCCGGGTCGTAAATGGAGAAGTGCCGATCGGGAATCGGAATCTCCAACAACTCGACCATCAAGCGGATGACTTCGCGCGGCGTGAAGTGATCTCCAGCCTCTTCGCCGCTTTGTTCCGAGAATCGCCGGAGCAACTCTTCGTAGATGTAACCCATCTCCAGCCCAGAGAGTTGGTCCGGGCCAAGCGCGAGTTCTTTGTATTGATTCAGGATCGGGGAGAGCCGGTTGTTCTTCACCATCGTTCCGATGGTGGCCCGATAATTGAAGTGCTCAATGATGTCGTCAACATTCTTCGAGAAGCCGTTCACATAGTCGCGAAAGTTATCCGCCAAGAGCGTGGGGTCTTCCTCATAAACCTTGCGCAGCGTCCAGTCGGTCTTGTTGGAGAACGGCGACTGCTTGGGATTCAGTTCCAATTCCTTGACCAGCTTCGCAAGTTCCTTCTCGGTGAGCTTGGGGCGATCAGCCAGAACCTTGGCCCGCTTCGCCTCACGCCACGCCAAGAGCACACACTCCAACCGTCGAATGACGATGATCGGCAGGATGACGCCCTGATACTCGTAGGGCTTGTACTTGCCGCGCAACCGCTCGGCAGATTTCCAAATGTCGCCAGCAAGGTTGTCGAGCTTGGGTTTGTTAAGGGAAAGGCTCATCGGTGTCCTGAAATCATGGATGATGTTTGTCTCACTTCGGCGTCACGCCGCAGCGACCGAGTCAGTCTATTGGATTCTCGCCACGAATTCCGAGTCGCGGAACTCAAGAGAATGTCGCGGACGTCGCTATCCCGTCGGCCAATGGGGTATTGACTGGCTCTGTTGTCGATCGAGTAGTCGAGCGGTCGCAGTTTGAAGATGCCGCCGCGTGAGCTGCGGCGGGTGTGCTGGCCAATGAATGAAACTCGTCGCCACGGCGTCACGCCGCAGCGACTGCGACCGGCGTGCCGCTAACGGCTAACGCAAGATCGTGCGAATCGGCAAGCTGCCGATGAAGGCCGCCGAGACAATCCTCGCCAAGATCGAAGCCCTCTTGGAAGCGAAGCTGTCGTGTCGGTCACTCGCTCCCGAAGTCGCCGAATGGATCGGCAAGATTCCTGACATGCTGGCCAAGCGGCTGGTGGGCGTGGGGCTGATTGCTCCGCGCGAGAAACGCCAAGAGGATGCCACGAAGCTCGGCGAGTTCGTTGACGCCTATTTGCTCAGTCGAACGGACATCAAGCCGCGAACCCGCATCAATCTCTTGCAGGTCCGCAAGAACCTCGTGAACCACTTCGGCGAGGATCGACTGTTGGGAGACATCACTCCCGGCGACGACGACGAATGGCGAGGCTGGTTGCTTGGTCGTGAGAAGCCGCTCGGCGCGAACACTGTCCGCCGTCACTGCGGCCGAGCCAAGCAACTGTTTCGCGCTGCAATGCGAAAGAGGCTGATTGCCGCGAATCCGTTCTCGGACATGCGGGATTGTTCCGTCCGCGCGAACAGATCACGGGAGTTCTTTCTCCGTCGTGAAGACGCCGAGAAAGTCTTGGCCGCGTGACCTGACCACGAATGGCGTTTGATCTTCGCCTTGGCTCGCTTTGGTGGCCTGCGGACGCCCTCGGAGACGTTGTTGCTCCGCTGGGCTGACGTGGATTGGGAACGCGGCCGGCTGCTGATCCGCAGCCCCAAGACGGAGCACCACGAAGGAAAAGATTCTCGGCTCGTGCCGATCTTCCCGGAACTCTGTTCCCACCTGGAATTGGCTTGGGACCACGCGCCCGAAGGGGCCGAGTTTGTGATCGCCCGTCGCCGGGACAGCGGCATCAACCTGCGGACGCAACTCCTGCGGATCATCGCCAAGGCCGGACTGACCGCGTGGCCGAAGCTCTTTCAGAATCTCCGTGCCACTCGTGAAACCGAATTGGCCGAGACGTTTCCGCTCCACGTCGTCGTGGCTTGGCTGGGCAACAGCCAACTGGTCGCGGCCAAGCATTACTTGCAGGTCACTGACGAGCACTTCGCCAAAGCGACTCACAATCAGACTCACTCCGGAGCGGAAATCAGCGAACCGGACGGAAAGCCGGTCATTCGTCCGTTGCGTGACAACGAAAAAGCCCCGGAGTTTCCGGGGCTTTCCGTTACTTGCCGTGACATGCACACTTCAACAGTAGCCGAGGCGGGAATCGAACCCGCACGCCCCTTTCGGAACCCAGGATTTTAAGTCCTGTGCGTCTGCCTATTTCGCCACTCGGCCAAGAAAGTGGAGCGAATGCTAGCGGTCGCGCGCGAGCGCTGCCATCACCCTTGCGAGGCGGTTACGTCTGGCGTTCCAGCACCAGCATGTTGGCGCGGCGGCTCGCGAGAATTCGGCCGGGCAGATGGATTGCGGTCGGTGGCTCGGAGTGGACCAAGTCGGCCAAGCGGTCCCAGTGAGAATAAGTCATCGCGAGACGCAGCCATTGCTGCTGTTGCCACACGCGGACAAACAGTTCTCGGACGAGAGGCCGTGTCGCCTTCGCCAATTCATCGCTGCGGAGACGCACGATGTTGTCGGATTGATCGAGCGACACGGTTTGCAACAGCGAGTCAGCGGCGATGCGCAGCACGGCATCGCAATCGGCGGCTTGTTCCGCCAGTTGACAGAGATGTTCACGGACTCCTGGGTTGAACTCGCGTTCCAATTGCGGCAGCAGTTCGTGACGCAGACGATTGCGAGTCAGCGAGACATCTTGATTGGTCGCGTCGTTCCGAAAGTCTTGGCCGAGTTCCGTGAGGAACTGTTCGATGTCGGTTCGCCAAATCGAAAGCATGGGCCGAATGAGCCGCAGCGTCGACGAAGGCGGCATCGAATCCTCCAGGCTTCGCGACCATTCCATGCCGCGCAAACCGGTCAGGCCTGTGCCGCGCAGAATGTGATGCAGCACCGTCTCGGCCTGATCATCGGCGGTGTGCGCGGTGGCGACGACGTCGCAGTGATGCCGTGCGGCCGTGGATCGCAAGAAGTCATAGCGAGCGTCGCGAGCCGTCTCTTCGAGGCCGCGTCGACTTCGCTCGGCCAACGCTCGGACCGGAACGGTTTCGATGTCGCAGCAGATGCTGCAACGCTCGCACAATACCCGCACCCAATCCGCGTCGGCGTCCGCTTCAGAACCGCGCAATTGATGATTGAGATGGGCGACTCGCAGCGTCAGGTTCGTCGCCGATTGCAGTTGCAACAAGCCACGCAGCAGCGCGACGCTGTCAGCTCCTCCGGAGACCGCCACCAACACGCTCTTCCCGATCGCTTCGCACCGGTTCAGACCCGTTTGAAGGTTTGTCAGAAAAATCGGCGGCGCTTCTGGCGTAGGAGGCATCGTTGAGCCAGCATTTTTGAAGTTGCGAATTTCTTAGCCGCGAAGCGGCGGCAGAGTTTAGCCGTGAGCGCAAGCCCACGGAAAAGGGAACGAATGATAAAGCTCTGAAAGGGCGACGCTCGGACATGATCCGCGCGATCGCGTCGCCCCATGGGACTTGGCGACGAATAAGTCCCGAAAACCGCGGGCTTTCGCCCACGGCTCAACTCCGTCGCCGCTTCGCGGCTGTTGATGAGCATTGGGCACGACTGCTACGACCGGAAGTCTTTCGCGCATTGCTCCGATCGCTGCGATGCGTTGAGTCGCGCTGCGTGTGGTCATTTTGCATCGCTTTGAGCGGGTGCCGCCGATCTCGTTGAAGTTTGCCGGGTAGCCTTGAGCACAATGGGAAAGACCTTTGACTTTCGGCGACTGCGAGACGATGTGCTGGCGCTCGTGCTGCTGGGTGCGGTGGCGTATGTCGGCCTCTGTCTGGTGAGCTGGGATGCGGCCGATCCTCCGGCAACGCAGACATATCCCGTGCGTGCGGCGGCTCACAATTGGGGGGGCAACCTCGGAGCCTACATCGCTTACGGATTGCGAGCGACCGCGGGGCTCGGCGCGTACTTTGTCTGGCTGTCGCTGTTGGCGATCGACGTCCGCATGTTTACTCGGCGCGAGGTTTTCGGCTGGGGAACGGTCGCGTTCGGCTGGTCGTTGCTGTTGCTGGCCGTCTGCGTCGGCTTGCAGTTGCTGATGCCGGGGCTCGGCGGTGGGCAGATTGTCGGCAGCGGTGGGTACGTCGGAGCCTGGGGCGTCGCGATGCTGCTGCCCCTGTTCTCGAAGGCGGGGCTGATGATTTTGATCGGCTCGTGCGCGGCGTCGGGGCTGCTGTTGGCGGGAGATGTGTTGTTCGTCGATGCGGCGTTGGATTGTGTCGCCGCGCCGATGTGGCTCGTGAATTGGATCGCGTTCGGGAAGACGATCGCTCCGGTTAAAGAGAAGGTCGCGAAGAAGAAGCCTGACGCTCCGCTGGCCGCGCGCGAAAGTGAGGCGGGTTTCCCACCTGCCCTGGAAACAGTCTTGGCGGTTTCGTCCAAACCGACCAGCGCCGAGGAAGCCGCCGACAGCGCGGTGGGGCTGCTCGATTCAATGAACGCGGAGATCATGGCGGCGCTTGGCGAAGCGGCGGCAGATGCGGGCACGTTGGAAACGTGCTCCTCGCCGGACGACGCCGAGCGGTTGCCGATCAAGGTCAATCCACCGGCGACCGTGAAATCGGATCGCGAGCAAGTGATCGCGCAACTCGAAGCTGGCTGCCAGCAGGCGGATGGTTCGCAGTACATCCTGCCGAGCCTCGAGATGCTCGAACATCCGGCCGAATTTCCGTACGAGGAGTTGGCGAAGAAGGCTCAGATCGCGGCGGTCACACTCGAAAAGACGTTCCAGGAGTTCGGTCTCAACGTGAAGGTCAACGAGATCGACACCGGCCCGGTCATCACGCAGTTCGAGCTGTCGCTGGAAGCCGGCTTGCGGCTCAACAAGGTCGTGGCGTTGGAGAACGACCTCGCGATCGCGCTGCGCGTCCCGGCCGTGCGCGTCGTCGCGCCGATCCCTGGCAAGAACACCGTCGGCGTGGAAGTCCCGAACGAGACGCAGGTGATGGTCCGCCTGCGCGAGCTGATCGAAGCCTGCCCCGGCGACATCGAGAAGAAACGCATCCCGCTGTTCCTCGGCAAGGATGTCAGCGGGCGGCCGATGATCATCGACCTCTGCAAGATGCCGCACCTGTTGATCGCCGGCCGCACCGGCACCGGCAAGAGCGTCTGCCTCAACGCGCTGATCCTGTCGATCTTGATGACGCGCAGTCCGGACCAAGTGAAGATGCTGATGATCGATCCGAAGATGGTCGAGCTGTCTCCGTACAAACGCATTCCGCACCTGATGCACCCGGTCATCACCGACATGAAGAAGGCCGAAGCGGTGCTGGCCTGGGCCGTCGAGAAGATGGAAGAGCGGTACGACTTGCTGGCTCGCGTGGGCGTGCGGCATCTCGACAGCTACAACGCGATGACTCACGACGAAGTCCTGCGCCGTTGCGGCCTGACCGCCGAGTGCGCCGAGGCCGACGCGATCCCGGACCAGATGCCGTACATCGTCATCATCGCCGACGAGATGGCCGACATGTTGATGACCTCCGGCAAGGACGTCGAAGCGCACATCATCCGACTCGCTCAAAAGTCGCGAGCGGTCGGCATCCACCTCGTGCTCGCCACGCAGAAGCCGACCGTCGATGTCATCACGGGCCTGATCAAGTCGAACCTGCCGGCCCGCATCGCGTTCCAAGTCGCCAGCCGCACCGACAGCCGCGTCGTGCTGGACGAAAACGGTGCCGATCGCCTGCTCGGAAACGGCGACATGCTGTTCCTCGTACCGGGGACGAGCAACCTCATGCGCGCTCAAGGCACCTACGTCAGCGACAACGAGGTCAACCGCATCATCGACCACTTCGGCGATCAAGCCCCGCAGTACTCGGCCGAACTCGCTCAAGTCGCCGCGAAGAGTCTGCTGTCAGCGGAGGGAGGCGACGGCGGTGCTCGCGAGAAAGACGACCTCTACGAACCGGCCGTCGAGATCATCATCCGCGAAGGACGAGGCAGTGTCTCGCTACTGCAACGCCATCTCGGCATCGGCTACGGCCGAGCCGCGCGCCTGATCGACTACATGGCCGAAGACGGCATCGTCGGTGACTACAACGGATCACAGGCCCGCGAGGTGCTCTACAACCTCGAACAATGGGAAGCCATCAAAGCCTCACGCGTGCCAATGGACGCGGCGGTGTGAAGTCACTGCGGGCCGGATTAGACTTCTCAATCAGCTTCGGCGTCGTTGGGACGAATTGTGATGAGCAGCACACTGCAACGCATTCGGGAACTGGTTTCGCGTGGCGAGGTGCGTGTTTCGGAACATGCGTACGATGAACTGGCCCGCGACGGAGTTTTCGCGACCGAATTGATTTTCAGTCTTTCCGGTGCCAGCGCTGTCGAAGATTATCCGCAGTATGGCAAAGGCCCCTGCGCTTTGGTGTTGCATCATTTGGCCAACGGCGACCGGATTCACGCCGTCTGGGGCATTCCGCGGAACGCGGCGTCTCCAGCCGTGTTGATCACCGCCTATCGCCCAGATCCCGCACGCTGGTCGGACGACTTCAAGACGAGGAAAACATGACAACCTACCCACGAAAAAAACTGATTCGCGAGGGTGACTATGCCGCCGAAGTGGATGTCATGCTGATTGACGACGAAAACGGCTGGGGGACGTGTCTGTCGTTGAAGGACGTGGAGAAGTTGGACGCCGTCCGCAAAGCCCTTGGCACCGGAGATCTCAAAACAGCCAATCAACTCGCTCACGTCTTTGAATTGACGCCCGTCGAAGTATGACAGCCCGATGCTTATTGCCGCACGATCGCTCGCCAGCAGATCGGGCAGCGGCAACTGCTGCGCGAGATGCACGGCGTGTGGTTTGACGACCAACGCAGCGACCAGTTACGCGACGAGGCTCCCTCCGCCTACAAAGACGTGCAAACCGTCATGCGAGCACAACGCGATCTCACGGCGATTGTGAGAGAGTTGCGACCGGTGCTGGTTTACAAGCGATGATGAGCGATCGAAGGATTCGGTGCTGACGATTGCTGGATGACAAGCACGAGTGGCGTGGTAAATTCTCGCGGCTGACAACGGACGCTGTTTAACACTCAGTCGAAAACGGGGTGCTGCGATGCGTACGGGATTGATGCCTATTTGTCTGGTCGCGCTGATCCTCTCTCAGCCGGCACGAAGTGCGGATCAGCCCTTCGCGATTCGGCTCGACAGCGAACGATATTTCATCGACGCGCGGGGCGAGGTCGTTCGTGCTCGGGCGGAGTATCGGTTGAAGAATGTGACCGCCAAGCCACAGACCATAGAGATGGTCTTTGTGACTCGATTGCCAATCTCGCAGGAGGTTTCGCCAAGTTCGTCCGCTGGGCGGCAACCAAGCAAGGAAGCATTACCGGTCGATGTTCGGATCAACGATCAACCTGGCGCGGTGAAACTGGAGCCGATCCCAGGGGCCGAGCCGGGCGGCATCGAAATCACTGAGCGTGAAGGAGACTGGCTTCCGTGTCGGCTTGGGACACCGTGGCCGGCTCAAGTCACGGAGGTGATTCTCACGCCGGAGCAGTCACAAGACTTGACCCAGCGCGTTGCGGACTGGATTGAGCGTGATGCTCGGTTGGTTGAACTGCGGCGGCAGGTCGACGAGATCGGGAGACAACTGCAACCCAAAGATCCGGGCCAGCCTCGGCCCGCGCCTGAGCAAGCGGCGGTGCTCCATCAACGAGCGCGTCAGTTAATCGACAACGACATGGCCAAACACTTGCACGACCGATTGGGTTGGCCATTGGATGCGGCCATTCTGTTTGCGCAGCAGACCGGAGCGCGGTACTCGCTTCACCGACTGTCGATGGGTGTTTTGCGGCAAGTCGATCCCGATGCGGCGAAGCGCTACGAGTTCGACAAGGTTGCCGGCGCGCGCGAACGCTGGGCTTTGACGCCGATTGCTCTCAGTCCATTCACAGGGGAGCCGCAGCGCGAGCGATTCGGTTGGCGCGACGACACCGTCTTCGCGAAGTTCAACCGACCGTTACCCGCTGATTTACGCCGGCGGTTCGTGACCGACGAAAGGCATTCGGGAACCGGGTTGGTAATTGGGACTCCGAAATTGGTGCGCGTGCCGGTCACCGTTCCGGCGAACGGCGATGTCACTGTGACCGTCACGCACTCATCGGGCGCGTTAGGGATCGTCAGCTACTGGTCGTTGCCGATCAAAACGATTCAGCCCTTTGAGAAGCGTGGTCCCGTGACGGTGGAGATCGTCACGAATCGGCTCGTGACTGTTTGGCCGGCACCGACAGAACCAAATCGACTCACTCCGGACAAGGGAGCACAACGATTTGAGCTCAAGCTTCCCGCGCCGCCAGATGCCTTATCGCTGACGCTGGTGAACCTGCCGGTAGAAAATGCGGCAGACCGGTTCTTCGAACAGTTCCGCGAGGATCCTGACGCTCTTCGCGATGTTCCCGTTTTGCGACAGATGGTGACACGCTCCGACGTGCGCGACATTCTGGACGCGATCGTCGTGAGGTTGAATGCGTGGCAGCGGCAACGCTGGCTGACGATGCGCGGCTCGGCGGACTTCGCCGAACAGCATCCGTGGTTTGCTGGGAACCAATTCCTGTTGCCGAGACATGAGACTCACGACTTCACCAAGGATTTTGAGTGGATGCAGTCCAAGATGAAGTCACCGGTTTTGCATTCCGACCCGCTCAAGCCGTATGAAGACGACTTCCGCTACTTCCGCAAATCAAGTGCGTCCGGGCACGAGTTGTTGTCAGCCGAAGACATTCGCGTGATTGCTCTGGCGGTGCAACAACTTGATCCCGCGAAGCTGAAGACCTCTGAAAAGCTGGGGCGTTTGTTTTTCTTGTGCGAGGCACGAATTGACGCGGCAAAGCATCTGGCCGAATTCCTCAAACTGGCGGAAGCGAATCCGAGCCTCATGCCTCAGGCACTGGCTCACCTCGAACACTTGTCATCCGAGAAATCCACCGCGTTGCCGTTCGTTCTGAGGCAGTTCTCGAGTCAGCAGCAACTGATCGCAGACCCGAAACGATATGAACGCCACAACGCAGCCTACATGGCACTGTGTCGCTTTCAATCGGCGGAGTCCGCTCCGTTGGTTCTCGATTTTCTCCAGCAAACGACTGACCAATTGCTCGTTCAAGGAGCGATCCGGGCACTGTCCGAACAGACCTTGCCAGAGTTGTTCGATCGGCTGATCGAAGCCCACCCTCACGTCGCGGCAACGGCGGTTCAAGGACCGTACCTCCAATACTTGGAATTGCTCGGCCGCTCGAACCCAATGCGCGCCAGCGATCTCATGAGCGAGTGGCTTGAGCAGGATGAATTCGCCAAACACAAGGAATCATTGCTCCTGATCCGCGGACGGTTGAATGATCGACCTTTGCGTGGGAGGACCGCAAAGCAGGTCAATCGACTCGATGATCTGCGGCACATCGTCCAAAACCCCAGGACGAAAGCGGACCAGCGAGACAAGGCATTGGCAGAGATGGCCCAATCACCCGACGAACTTCTCCAATACCTGACCACCGGAGCCGATCGGCGGTTGCTACGTTTGAATGCGGTCGCCGAATATCAGGATCAGCCGGAACGGGACCACGATTGGGCACCTTGGCGTGCGACCGGCGAGGCTGGTGTGCGACAATTGCTTGATGTCAGCGTCAACTGTTCCTTGATCGCTCGCTATCGGCTCGCGCACGCGCTCAGCCTGATGGATCACCAACACTTTGCGATGATCCGAAAAGCGGCGTTCGATCACGCTGGTGATGCGGATCAACGACGCACCGCCATCGCAGCCCTGGGACACGCGCGAGATCCCGAGGCTTGCGACGGGCTCCTGGCAACACTCGACGACGAGAACTTCCGCAGTGATGCCATCCAGGCGCTACATCGATTTGACGATGCCAATATCTCCGCGCGATTACAGGAACTCAGGCGAACTATTGAAGCATTGCCTGCAAATCACCCACGACGCTCGATCTGGCTGCAACAGTTGGCCGTGATTCGATTCGCTCAATGAGAACTTGGCAATCGTTTCGACAACTTGAGGCAGATACAGTACAGCAGATCGAGCGTAGGCCGTCCCAGTTAACGAGGGTTGTCCGGTCGTTTGATCCAAGTTTCTTCAGTGAGTTTGACAACCTTCGGAGAACTGGCCTCGAAGCGGAGGTGTGTGACTTGGCCGGGTTTGATGGTGACAGTCCAGCGGCTTTTGACCATGTCGAAGTCGGACAGCAGTAAGTGGTACTCACCGGGAGGTAACAAGCCTGTGTCGCATTGGTAGTCGTGATTGAACTCGCGAGTGACTCCGTATACGCCTCCGACCACGCACGGTCCGAGTTGAAGTTGGTATTTCGCCTGCGGCGCGGTGTTTTTCCATTCGGGACCGACTAATCGCAGATCCAATTCGATTTTGCCCATCGACTCGGGTTGCGGCCGCGACAGGATCACATCGCCAAGAATTCCCAGTTGTCCTCGCGGCGGGACCGGCACCAGGAACTCGGCGTCGTGGTGAGTGAAGCTGCCGACTCGCACGGGATCGCGGTTGTCTTTTCGCCGTGTCGAATTGATGTGCTCGATCAGGATGAAATCGCCATTCGCCAACTCTCGAAATATGCCGCCTCCCGACAATTCTTCGAGCGATACGACTTTGGTCGACGTGACTTGAACAATGTCTGTCTTTGCGGGGAGAGCAACAGCCTTTGGTGTTGGCTCGCTGACTGTCTCGGGAAAAAACAATCGGACGCCGTTGATGACACGCGATGATTCCGCAGCGGGTGCGGTTACGGAAATTGCTCGCACCGCAGGCGATGTTGTGGCGATGTCTTCATTGCGAGGAAGGATTGAGTCCTGAGGCGGCAGACGGACTTCGCTGATCTCCGCGGCGTCGCGTTGTTGAGTCTCCGCCAAAGGCTTCGGAGCCGCTGGTACGACTCCTTCCAGAACAACCCGCAGCAACGTGAACTCGCCGGCTCCAACCTGCAAGGCCTTGTGCTGAGTGGCTCGCTGGATCGCCTGCTGCCAAATCGGCGACTCAAATTCCGCACGACTCACTCGCCAAGCTGGCTTCGCTCGTACCAGCGGAGTGATGGCGATCTCTTGAGCCGGTCCGTCATCGGCTTGAACCAAGTCGCTTGGCCAGAAATGGACCGTCCCACTCAGCAACAAACACGAACTGACCATGACGGCTGATAATAGGGGATGACCAATTTTTTTCGGCATGTCGCTGTCTCCTATTCGGCGAGAGTGAAAAGGGACAATACTCCAACGATTGTCCTCAGTTGACCTTGTTCAAGCTTTATGAGTTCCCCAACACGGCACGATTCTGAAAAAATCGGCGACGAAGCTGGTGCCAAACTTACTCGGCATCCTTTCGTTTTGGGTCCGCTTCAGGCTTTCGCTTCGCCTCGAGTTCCGCAAGCGTTTTCTTGTCGATCGTCAACGAGTCGCGCGTCACGGGTTCAATGGTGCTCCAGCCGTCCCAATGAACCTCGACGTCGCCGTTGTCTCGAAGGGCTTTGACCGTCACGAGATTCCAACGCCGGCCCCATTCGGCGGAGCAGCGGGTGCCGATTTCCAGCGGGGTGTCCTTTGTCACACGTTCGTGAGTTTCAGGAACCGGGATTGTGATTTGGTATGTCCGCGCGGGCCGTGCGCGACCAGCGGGAGTTGGAACGTTCGGACTGCTTGTGCGAGCCAATGGGTTCTTCGCTTGAACCTCTTTTAACCGAGCAGCGAATTTTTGCTCGGCATCGGGTTCAGACAATTGCTCGACAATGGATTTCTGAATCACGAGCTTCTTGCGCGGGTACTTCTCTTCGCGAACCGGAAGCTGGTCGCGAAGCAAGAACACTTCCCCGACCTCTTCCCGGACGAACGTGTAGTCGAGCATCAAGCGGCCGGCCGGATTGACCTTCACCGGCATCCCAGGCAAGAGCTTAAGGTTCTTGGGCAGAACCACGTGGCCGTCGGGCGGTGGGTAATCGGTGTCCGGAATCAGCTCGACACTGGGAGAAAAAGCGTTCGGATCGTTCTGCAATTTGGCGAGCGTCTCATCCGAAACGGCGATGGCCGACCGAGGCATCGCGCGGTTCATGTCGTGACCAAGATGCGGCCAATGCACGACCACAGTGCCATTAGGCCGCACGGCGAGAACTTCGGCCGCGGGCCATGAGGTTCCCATCAACGCAAAGATGGGCGTGCCCGGTTTCAATGGAGTAGTTGCGGTCGCGATCGATGAGCCACGCGGCAATTGGGATTGATTTGCTTGGCCGGGCGGAACCGTAATCGGCGCGGGTTGCGGCGAAGGCAACACAGGTGTGGTTGGCGGCGCAAAAGTTGGTGTGGGGACCGTCGGGCTATTCTGCGCAACGCCATTCTCGCGACCATCGAGCAACTCCCATTCGCCTTCCGCGGTTCGCAGCTTGATGGAGTCATAGCTGAAGAACCGCTCGTGAGTGACAAACTGCCCGCTCCCTTTGGGCCCACGCACATTGAACACGTCGGTGTTTTTGCCTCCTTCGTTCAGGCTGGCGAGAAAATTCATTTCGCATTCTTCGATCCCGCCAAGCTTCTCCAAGACGAGAGGATGTCGGTGAATCTGTTCGACGACCTTCTTGGCGTCATCGCGGCCGCTCATTCGGATGACGAGCACGGCCAGCGTGATGAATGACACGACTCCGAATGATCCCAACCCAACCCACAACCACACGCGATGGTTCGAACTCGGTTTCGACTTCGTGACTTCACTTAGAGGCGAAACCTTGATTGGGGCTTGAGCGGCTCGACGAGGTTTCGATTGCGTGACTGGCCGGCTCAAACGGAACGTGTCACCGTCGTCGGCGACGGTCAACATCGGGATGTCATCGTCGGGCCCAATGAGTGGTGGGCTGTCTGGTTCGGTCGGAGGCTTCGGCTTCAAACAGGCCGCACATTTCCGCGGTTGATTGGAATTGCGAATCAGCGGAGCGCCACAGCTTGGGCATTTCGTTCGAGTCGCACCGTTCGCGCATAAACCGCAGAGTCCCTCTTTGTAACTCGTCGCGATGAGGTCGCGATGGCCGCATTTGTTGCAGACGGGAATTCGTTCCAGTTCCGATATGGCATCCAGCTTCACTCGGTGGCGATACCACGCCAACGGCGGCTGACTTTCGTATTGCTGCAATTCGTCGGGGTCCATTTGGCGTTTCATGACATCAATCGTAAAACCACCCAATCCCTTGTCCCCACAAACCAGAAACCAATCGCTGAGGTCGCTGATCGGAAATGTGACGCGCTGTCCCTCGTGCAAATTGGGAATCGCATGTGGCGTGCTGTTGAGCGTGCCTGTGATCGTCACGCCGTCCGTCGCGATGTCCTCGACAAACATGTGCTCGCCGCTGCCCGGTCGCTTCGGGTTGGCGAAGAACGCTTTGACGCCCACATGAGTGAAACCTGGCACGACACGGAAGTGTTCGAGTTCCGCGTGTCGCGCGAACTCCGCGAACGAAGCTTGAGCCGCCTTGATGGCACGCGCCATGTCAGGATCCTCGGCCGCCGTCCAATGCAAAGCATCTGTCGCAGCTCGCCCGTTTCCTCCGCCCGTTTTGTTCGCGACGGGCTGGTCTTCCGCGACTTCCAAAATCGGAATGTCCTCGGGATCGTTCATGAGGTTTGACTCCCTGATGAATGTCTGAAGAGATGGCCCGACGAATGAAAGGAGACGACGAATAAATCCAACAACGAAAGAATTCGTCGTCTCCTTTCATTCGTCGGGCTCGTTCCTCGAATCAACCGCAGCCAGGATTTCATTCGCTCATCGCGAGCATGGCAACTGTTCCGCCAACTTGAGGCAGATGTTGTAAAGCAGATCGAGCGATGTCTTGGCATCCGCACGGCTGATGGTCAGCGGCGGGCTGATGCGCAGCACCTTCCCGGCCAGCGCGCCGAGCAGATGAATGCCGTCCTCACCGAGACCGAGATAACACGCTTCGACAATGCGGACGGCAACTTCATTGGCCGTCAGTGCGCCGCGCGGTGCGCATTCGATGCCGTAAACAAGCCCCTCACGTTCGCCGCGAACTTTCGCGATCAGGCCGGTCTCTTTCAGTCGATTGAGTCCGTCGAAGAACTCGGCCGTGAGCGATCGTGTGTGTTCGAGAATCGGATTCGCTTCAAACTCGTCGAGCGTCGCCAGCACTGCCGCGCAGCCGAGCGGATTGCCGGACCAGGTGTCGGACGCTTCGCCGTATTTCAGGCTGGCGGTGATGTCTGCTCGGCCGACCGCCGCGCTGACTGGGACGCCATTTCCCAAACCTTTACCGAGCGTCACGAAGTCCGGCTCGATACCGTAAGACTCAAACGCAAACAGACGGCCACAGCGACCAAAGTTGGCCTGCACTTCGTCAAGAATGAACGCAATGTCGTGAGCTCGACAGAAGCGTTGCAGAAGTTGGAGGTATGCAACCGGAGGATGATAGCTGCCGCCTCCGCCAAGATACGGCTCGGTGATCAGACAGTTGAGCCGCTCGCCGTATTCGGCCCAGAGCTTCTCCAGTTCATTGACGTAGGGCGCAGGGTCGAACGTCGCACCGGACTTGCTGACGTCATCGCACTCGGCCATCGGGAAGCTGATGAACTTCACGCGCGGATCGCGATCGTGATCGGTCTCGCAACCGGTGACGGCTCCGGCCAATCCCTTCTTTCCGTGAAAGCCGTAGCGTGTGGCAAGAATGATGTCGCGAGATTCATCCCGATGCAGACAAGCCCACAGCGCCTTCTGCACTGCTTCGCTGCCAGACGCGGCCCACATCACCGTCTGCAATCGGTCGCCACCGTTCGAACCTTGCAGGCATTGAACCAACCGCTCGGTCGCGCGCGTTTCGATCTCCGTGACCGCGTTGTACGCCGTCAGTGGCACGGCCGCGTAATAGTCATCAAACCCATTCGACGGCTTGAGCATCTCCGCCGACCAACCCATGTACCCGGCCAATCGCCCCAGCCATCGCTTCGGATTGTGTCCCAAGTTCGCGACCAACACGCCGGAGCTGTAGTCGTACAACCGCCGATTCTCCGGCGTCCAATGGAACACTCCCGCCGACTTGGCAAGCACCGCTTGAGTCGGAGTAAACGTTCGCAATGCGAGCGCCTCGCGATCGGTGACAACCTGGCGAGCGGCGTTGGATCGGGTTTCATTCGGGAACTGGATGGGTTGTGTCATGGTGATCCTTCAGGTGGGCTATTTCAGGAGGGCATTGACGCCAGCTTGTTCAAAGTAGTGTTCCGTCGTCAGTGCGTCGGCGAGACCATAATCGTGCATTACGACAAACGAAATGCAGTCGGTCAACGACCAGTCTTTGTCGGGACGTTTTCCGAAGAGCTCCACACGACGCTCGAACAATTGTTCGTTGGCGGGGACGTGATACGGATCGCAGGAATTAGCCGCGTATAAGTTGGCGCTGCCGATGGAGTGGCGTCCGCCGGATCGCTCGACGGCTGCAACAGGCCGCGTGCGTTGGAGTCATTGAACACCAACTTGGGCGACGTACTCGGCACTCGCTGCTCGACATGCTGGATGTGCTCGGCGAGGGGAATGTTTTCGGGCCGAGTGCCGCCGATGCGTTGATCGTCGATCAAGAAGGCAAGGCTTTGATCGACTCGATTTCCGAGTCTACTTGGACTTCAAGCCGACCGTGTTCACGGCGATGACTCGGTACTGATGCGTCTTGCCGGCTTGGGTGTCGGTGAATCGCATCTCCACCAGCGGTTGCGTGGGGGTGTCGCTGTAAGAGAGGTTCTGGAAGATCGGACGACCGAAGGGGTTTTTGGCTTGCTCTGGAACGTTGGCAAGGAACTGCCCGTCACGCTCAATGATGAAGCCGGCGAGACCGCTTTCGAGGTCGGCTTCGGCGGACCAGGTTAGCACATTGTCTGAGACGCGCAGATTCGTCGGAGCAGGCGGAGGTGAGGTGTCTGTCACCGCCGAGTCTTTGATGTACTGCGTCCACGCGGTGGCCACAGACTCATTCGGAAGCCACACGGATTTTTCGACAGCACCCGCGAACTTCGCTGCCGGAACGGGAGCGACGACATTCGCATCACCGGCATTGAGCGGAGCAATCCAACCGTCTTTGTTCGACATCGGCTTCAGCGGATCGCCACTCTTCGCGGGCAAACGCGCGGTCAGACAGGCATCAAACCAGGGCATCGCCAGATAGCGTTGGTTGCCACAATCATGGCTCGACAACGGATCGACGGACACGCCGATGAGTCCCCCCTTGGCTCGCACAGCGAGAAAGAACGCTTCGTTTCCCGGCCACACTCCGGCAAACCGACTTTCTTTATCCGTGACCCCTTCTTTGGTGCCGAGATTACACATCACCGGCACTTGGCAGGCTGCGTCCGAAATGGTGTAGGGGGCGGGCTTGCCTTCGGCGGCGGTGATCGGCGGCACTCCCGAACGGAGCCAGGCTGCGGCAACTCGATCGGGGTGCAGGAACGTCATGCCGCCTGCCCAATGTCCGCCCCCACTGTGTCCCCAGAGAGCCCACGGCACGGTGGCCAATTCCGGATGACTCGACTTCGCGCCCAGTTCGATCAGCGATTTCTGAAACATCGCATCCGAGCCGTTGCGAGGATCGCACCACAACTGACAGTTGGCTTTCTCCGGCTGCTCATACACCGGACTCATCAACGCGCAGCCGTGCTTCTTGGCCAATGCCTGCCAATGCAAATCGAACGCGCCGGTCTGCCCCGACTTGCACGAGCCTTCGCCGCAACCGTGCTGATGCACGATCAACCCGCGCAGCGTTTTGACTTCCGGTGGAATCCAAACGGTGAAGCTGACCGGATAGACCAGCTCGCCCGGCTGCGACGAGCCTTCGTAGCGCACCCGGTAGTACGGCGGATCGGCGACCAGAGAATTGACATACGGCGGCTCTTGGGCGGAGACCGTACCAATCAGGACGACAACGAGCAGAGCGATTCTCCGCGCGGTCAAAATTGACACAGGCGAGCGGGGCGGCGTCAGCCCCCCGGTGCGTTGATCGCTGTGAAACCGGGGGGCTGACGCCACCCCGCTCGCCTGGTTCAGTCGCAGTCGTGTGAGAAATAAATGACGCATCGGACTCACCAATGTTTGAGGTTCGAGAATTGGTCGGCAATTTATTGAAGCCGGTGTTCGTACAGAGACTCGTAACTTTCGAGGCAACGGCGATAAAGATCGGCGAGCGAGTCAGGGACTTGGTCGGGCTTGGGCTGGTACGCACGGAACGCGGTTGTCGTTTCGACCTCTTTATACCAGTGCTTGGCCCAAACACCGTCCGTCGGACGCAGACCGGGAGCCCAGGAGAGCATCGACTCTTGGAAGTCGATCTGGAGTGCCTCACACAGCAGGCCCAATTGCTGACGTGGGTTGTTGAGCATCTCGACCGAATCGATCACCAGCGGAGTGACTCCCGTGTGCTGGCGGACCCACTGAAACATCTCGAGTTGTTGAGGGAAGCCAGTGTCTTCGTCGGCGGGGTTGGGAACGATCTTGATGTAGGACGTGAGCACGTCGCGCGGATGTCGAATCAGAAAGCAGTTCGTCACGTTGGCCAGCCAGCCACGGTCAATGCTCGGCAGCAAGTGGTGAGTCATTTGCTTTTGATAAAAGATGCGTTGGCCGTCGGGAATTGGTCCGGTGAGCCACGCGACGACCTGTTGCCAATCGGTTTCGCCGGCGGCGATCACTTCGTCTTTGCCTGGATGATCCTTCTGAGTGGCGTGCAAGTAGTGGGCATAGAACGGCTCGTCGCAGACGACCGTGTCATTGCGATTGCCCCACGACCGCATCATCGCGGTGGAGATGTTGCGCGGACCGGACCACATGGCAAGACGGAGAGGCGCGGAGGAGTTCGACATCGAGGATGCTCAAGTTCGGTGGACAGAGTTGGCGAATCATTCCGAGGGGAAAATCATGGGGCTGAGGCATCGCGATGTGAAGGCTACGACATTGCGATTTGGTGACGGCACGAGAGCGCGAGAGGTTCAGATCTTCGTCCCGCTGCGGTTCTGCCGTTTGACCGAGTTCTCAATCCAACGATGTTCGCAAACCCCACCGAGCTTGTCTCGGTGGATTCGGGCTTTTGCACTACGTCGTGCTTCACTCCCAATCGTGATCGGCGTAGAGCAAAAGCCTGGAACCACCGAGACAAGGGGCCTGTCGGTTTAATCGAAGCGTGTTCGCGTATAAGCGTCCAAATTGCAGGTCACTTCAAAAAAATGTCATTCGGACGCTTAAAGTGCCAAATTCAAATTAGTGTAAATGTACTGAACAGGGCTTCTTTCCGATTAAACCGA
>CAMDPX010000014.1 GCA_945905295.1 Planctomyces sp. SH-PL62
CCGGCGACGCATACCACGTTGCGGCTGATCTTGACGCTCGACGGCGAGAAGGTCGTCAAGGCGGTGCCGGATATTGGGTATCTGCACTCCGGGTTCGAGAAGCTCGCGGAAGACCTGGACTACAACCAGTACGTCACCATCGTCGATCGGATGAATTACCTCTCGCCGCTGGCCAACGAGATCGCCTGGCATCATGCGGTCGAGAAGCTATTGGGGATCGAGCTGACTCCGCGGTGCAAGTACATCCGCACGATCTTCGCCGAGCTGATGCGGCTGCACGATCATTTGCTCAACACGGGGACCAGTGCGCTCGACCTGGGAGCGTTCACGGCGTTCCTGTACTTCTTCCAGCAACGCGAGCTGATTTACGACATCTGCGAGTCGGCGTCGGGGCAGCGGTTCCATTCCAGCTACACGCGCGTCGGCGGCGTGCTGTACGACGTGACCACCGACTGGGTCAACAAGGTGCGGAGTTTTTGCAATGGCTTCCGAGCCGTTCACGCCGAGGTCGATGGCCTGCTGACTCGCAACCGCATCTTCATCGACCGGACCAAGGGAGTCGGCGTGCTGTCGAAGGAGGACGCGATCAACTTCAGTTGCACCGGCCCGGTCGCGCGAGCCTCCGGCGTGGTCCGCGACCTCCGCAAGGATGAGCCGTATCTCGCGTACCCGGACTTCGACTTCAAAGTCATCTGCACGAACGGCGGCGACTGCTACGCGAGGTATCTCGTCCGCATGCACGAGATGCTGGAGAGCATCAAGATCATCGAGCAAGCCATCGAGAACATTCCCGCCGGCCCGATCAACGTGGACCCCGAAGGCAAAGCCGTCCTGCCGAACAAGTCAAACGTGTACCAGTCGATCGAGGGCCTGATCCACCACTTCGAGGTGATCATGCCCAACCGCGGCTTCCCGACTCCGACCGAGTCGATCTACGCCGCGACCGAATCCCCGAACGGCGAACTCGGCTTCTACATCACGGCCGACAGCACCTCGAAACCCTATCGAGCCCGCTGCCGCCCACCCTCGTACATCCATTTCGCCGTCTTCCCGCACATCATCCCCGGCCTCATGCTCAGCGATGTGGTGGCGGTCCTCGGCAGTTTGAACATCATCGCGGCGGAGTTGGATCGGTAAGATGTGGCTCGGAATCGAGAGGTCGCAGCAATCTACAGGCCACGAAGGGACAACGATGAATACCGTGTGGAAGATTGCCCCTGGTGAACGTGCCTGGGTCTGGGACGAGTGCCGCGAAGGCAAGTGCATCACTATCAACTGGCTGAATGACAAGAATTGTGCTGCCTTTGCTACCAAGGATGAGATCAGACGTGCGTTGATTAAGGCCAAACAGGGCAAAGGAGGCGGAGGTGCCAACTCCATTTGGCAATTCTGTCGCGAAATTCAGCAGGGAAATGTCGTGATAGCAAATGAAGGCTTGAGCCGTGTTGTCGGCATCGGCCTAGTGCGTAGCGGGTATCTGCCGCCGGATGATGCTCGCAGTCCAAGGAAAAACTTGGACTACCATTGTCACGCACGCTTGGTTGATTGGTTCATCGACAAGCCCATCGACTTTTCGAGTCGAATCTTTAACCAGCCCACAGTGCAGCGGGTTGCACCTGCCATAGTCAGCCGGATCATCAAAGCCTATTCGCGGGAATACCCGGAATTGAGAGAGACGCTTGAAGATCTTTTTAAGCAGCGGCTCGGCCCAGCCTCGGACGAATCGAGCGTCGAGTCCGCCTATGTGGCACCCGACGGTGATCGCCGTGAAACGGCTTGGCAACAGATCAAGAAACGACGAGGGCAGCCGCAGTTCCGCGATGCGTTGCTACGACGATATGAGCGGTGTTGTTTGGTGACGGGCTGCGAACTCGTGGACGTGCTAGAAGCCGCTCATATCGACCCATATCGCGGCGAAGGCAGCAACCATACAGGAAACGGCCTGCTTCTGCGGGCTGACATTCATACCTTGTTTGACTTGGACTTGTTGGGCATCGAACCAGACAGCTTGCGGGTTGAATTGCATCCGGATATCGCAAAGGAGTATGGAGCAGTTGTTGGGAATACGCTCTGCTGCGTCGAAAACCGGAGGCCCTTACAAGAGGCGCTCAAACGGCGGTATCGGCTGTTCCAGAAGCGAAAGGAATGGCCGGCATGACATTCACTCAATGGTTGAAAATGTTGATTGATAAATTGGTCCTGAACCGCGTTCCGATAATCGAAGTCGTCGATGACCCGGAATTCTGGGCCATGATCGCTGAGCGTCGAAAGCAGCCATGCCTGACTTCGGAAGAACTGAAACGAAAGATGGGACTCGTTCCATAGCACTACCGACGAAGATCGTTCCAAGCCAAGAAAGCCGTTGTGAAATGAGTTTCCTTTCCGAAGACATCCGCCAAAAGATTCTGGCGGAGTTGCCCAAGTATCCGACGAAGCGGGCGGTGACGTTGCCGGCGTTGCATCATGTGCAGGACGCGCTGCGGTGCGTGCCGCTCGAAGCGATCAAGGAGATCGCCGAAATCCTCGATCAGCACCCGGCGGAAGTTCACGACACGATGAGCTTCTACGGCTTCTTCCGCGACCCGGAGCACAAGCTCGGCAAGAATCGGCTGCAAGTCTGCCGCAGCCTGTCGTGCATGTTGCGCGGCGGAGAGGAAGTGCTGGCCGAACTCTGCCAGAAGTATCACCTCCAGCCGGGTGACACGACTCCCGACGGCAAGTTCACGCTCGAATTCGCCGAATGCCTCGGAGCCTGCGAAGGTGCCCCCTGCATGTTGGTCAACGACGAATGCCACATGTGCCTGACGACCGAAACGGCAAGTGGCGTCATCGACAAACTGGTCTGAGCGGCGAGCGGCGAGGGGTGAGGGGCAAGAGGTCGAGGTCAACAACAGCTTTCCGAAACGCAAATGATGCTTCCGAAGGTCTACATCGAAACGTCTGTTGTCAGTTATTTGACTGCGTGGCCAAGCCGCGAGAAGACGGTCTTGGAGAATCAGACGATCACGAAAGAATGGTGGCGGACATGCCGTGAGCGGTTTGAATTGTTCGCTTCGGATTTGGTCGAAACCGAGGCGATGCGAGGTGATCGGCAGGCGGCCGAAGAACGACTGGACATGCTGGCCACGATCACCGGACTCACAACGACTGAAGCGGCTCAGAGGTTAGCGAAAACGCTCATTCGCGCGGGAGCGATTCCTGAAGTCGCCGCCGATGACGCCTTGCATGTCGCCATCGCCGCAGTGAATGGCATGGATTATCTTGTGACTTGGAATCTGAGACACATCAATAATGAAACCAAGCTGTCCGAGATCAGCGAGGCGTGTCGCCTCGCGGGATTTGAATCTCCGATAATCTGTTCTCCACGCGAATTGAAGGAGAAGGAACATGTCTGAACCGAAAGTGACGGACCCCATTCTGGAAGAGATTTATCGGTTTCGCGATGAGCATGCGAAGAAGTTCAACTACGACATCGACGCCATCGCCGAAGACATTCGCCAACGAACCAAGAACAGCGGTCGAACATTCGTCACGCTGGATGGCAGCGATAAAAAATCAGCGCAGCACGCAAACTCAGATTCACCGAAGACGACAAGCAACTGACAACGGACCAAGGACATTTTGAACGTGCCAACTTTTGAACCAGTGTTGTTGAGACGAATCGGCAAGCCGAACAGTGCTTCGCTCGAAACGTATCGTGCGGATGGTGGCTATCGAGCGCTCGAAAAGGCGTTAAAGATGGCTCCGGCAGAGGTCACAGAAACCGTCAAAGCGTCGGGCTTGCGAGGCCGAGGCGGGGCGGGGTTTCCGACCGGCGTGAAGTGGACGTTCTTGCCGAAGGACGCGACGACGGTTTATCTCGCGGTCAACGCCGACGAGTCCGAGCCGGGGACGTTCAACAACCGCATCATCATGGAGGGCGATCCGCATCAGATCATCGAGGGGATCGCCATCGCCTGCCACGCGATCAAGTGCGGCACGGCGTACATCTATTTGCGGTACGAGTTCGGCCGCAGCTATCGAGCACTCAAGCAGGCGGTCGAGGATTGCTACGCGGCGAACTTGCTCGGCAAAAACATTCTCGGCAGCGGCAAAGACCTCGACGTGTATCTGCATCGCGGGGCCGGAGCGTACATCTGCGGTGAGGAGACCGGGCTGATCGAAAGCCTCGAAGGGAAGCGAGCGTGGCCGCGGATCAAGCCGCCGTTTCCGGCCATTGAGGGGCTGTTCCGCAAGCCGACGATCGTGAACAACATCGAGACGCTCGCCTGCGTGACGCACATCCTGGATCGGGGCGTCGAGTGGTTCAAGTCGATGGGGGTGCCTCCCGACCCGGCCAACCCGCGCGATGCCGGCAGCTACGGGCCGAAGCTGTACTGCGTCAGCGGCCACGTCAACAAGCCGGGTTGCTACGAACTGCCGATGGGCATCACCGCTCGCTCGCTGATCGACGACTACGCGGGGGGCGTCTGGAAAGGCCGCAAGGCGAAAGCGGTCGTCCCCGGCGGCATGAGCATGGGCTTCCTCACTGAGAAGGAACTCGACACGCCGCTGGACTTCAACGGCCCCGGCAAAGTCGGCTGCCTGGGCCTGGGGACGGCGGCGGTGATGGTCGTCGATGACCAGACCAACATGGTTGAGGTGCTCTACAACAGTTGCCGGTTCTACTCGCACGAGAGCTGCGGCCAATGCACTCCCTGCCGCGAGGGAACCGCCTGGATGACGAAAATCCTGGAACGGATCCTCGACGGCCGCGGCCAACTCCGCGACATCGACCTGCTGCTGGAAGTCGCCAACGGGATCGGCATCATCCCCGGCACCACGATCTGCGGCCTCAGCGACGGAGCCGCCTGGCCCGTCAAAAACGCCATCAACAAATACCGCAGCGACTTTGAGGACTGGATCAAGAGCGGGAGAAAGAGCACGCTCGTGAGTCTGAAGATGAAGTCGGGGCACTGACCGTTGAACGTATCAAATCTGAAGAGTAGAGGTCGTCACCGTGTATGAATGCAAGTTGCGATTAAAAGGACGCAAGGGACTGCCGACCCGGATTTGCGTGTCTCAACGAGGAAATGTGCTCGTCAGTACGGGGCATGACCTAGCCCTTCGGATTTGGAATAGCGCGACGGGAAAACTAATTCATTCGTCAAAGTACCTCGACGACGGATTTCGTCAAGCTGGCTCGGTTATGGACGTTTCTCGGGACGGTCAGTATGTGGCAACTGGAGTGCCCGACCAATCCACGAAGGTGTTTTCGACAAACAATGGCGAACGGCTTGTGAGATGGAACAAGAAGCGCGCGAACCAACTTTGTTTTTCTCCTGACGGAAGCTGTCTGGCCGCCGCAGTCGGCAAAAACGTGGAATGTTTCCGCGCTGGCGATTGGGTGCCGCTTTCAACGCTGTCCGGGCATACGAGCAAAGTTCATTTGCTCGGATACTGCCCGGACGGAAGAACGCTCGTGAGTGCTGCGGGTAAGTATGTCAAACTTTGGGACGTATCGACGAACAAGCTCCGAACGACTCTTGAAGGACACAGCAAACAGTTGGGATCGATGGCAATCGCCCCCGACAGTTCGCTGCTCGCAACTGGCGGAGAAGACAATCAAGTCATCCTCTGGGATTTGCCTAAGGGCAAGCCAATCGCGACCTATTCCGATCACTCCAGCTATGTTTTTGATCTCGCAGTCAGCCCGGACGGTGACACGATTGCGAGCGCGGATTATGACGGCGAATTGAGGTTGTGGAGACGCAGCAGCCTGGAGACGTTTGCCACAATGGCCGGTGAACCCTGGATCGAAAAGTTAGCGTTCTCGCCTGACGGCAAACATCTTGCATTCAGCTCAGGCGAAGAAGGTGTGCGGTTGGTTGAAACGAAGAAGGGCAAGGTCGTGGCAAGTCTTCCTGAGAGTGTTGATCTCGCCTGGTCACCGAAGGGAGACTGGCTCGCGAGTGGCGACAAGTCCGACATCGTCCTTTGGAACACGTCCGTGAAATCTCGAAAAGCAAAGTAACATGGTCACATCCCTTTCGCCCGAACTCGAACATTTCCTGCAATCCGAAGTCGAATCCGGCCACTTCGCCTCGCGGGAGGCGGTCATTGAGGCGGCGCTGTGGGACATGCAGCAGCGTCGAGCCGTTGCGCCAGCAGCCGATTGGATCGAAGAGATTTCAGGTTCGATGCAAGACTTTCCCGAATTTGAGCAAGTCCTCGAATACGGCCGCGAGATTCGTCGACAGCAAGTCATGCCGTAACAGTCGAGCAAATGGAGAAACTGCCATGACCACACTCACAATGCCGCGACGTCCCTCAACGGGACTCGTTTCAAACAGCAACTTGCCGCCTGATCTGACAAAGGAGGGCCGCGTGTACGCCATCGCTTTCGACATGGACATCGAATCGCTCCGACTGACTTACGGCGATCCGTACAACAACGCCTATTCCGAAATCCGCAAGGTGCTGGAGCAGCATGGCTTCAAATGGCAGCAAGGGAGCGTTTACTTCGGCGGCCCGGAGATCAACGCCGTCACCTGCGTCCTGGCCGCGATGGACCTCGCCAAAACCCTCCCCTGGTTCGCCGCGTCTGTCCGAGACATCCGCATGATGCGCATCGAAGAACTCAACGACCTGATGCCCGCCGTGCAGGAAGCGAAATGATTGTGAAAGGAAAGACATGCCGACGATCTTGATCGAAGGCCCGTATCGGTTTTTCTTTTACTCGGCGGATCGCGATGAACCGCCGCACGTTCACGTCGAACGAGACAATTGCGTTGCCAAGTTTTGGCTGGAGCCGGTACGGTTGCAAAACAGTCGCGGTTTCTCGCGAGCGGAATTGATCCGGGTTCGTCGGTTGGTAGAACACAACGACTTCCGATTTCTGGAGGCATGGCATGAGCATTTTGATGACTGAACTTCAAGCGGCACGAGCCATCAGTGTTGAGGTCACGGAAGACACGCTCTCCGTCGATCTCACCGATGGCCGCTCGGTCAGCGTGCCGCTGGAGTGGTATCCTCGCTTGTTTCATGGAACTCCCGCCGAGCGACAGAACTGTCGATTGATCGGCGACGGCGAAGGAGTTCATTGGGCCGATCTCGACGAAGACCTCAGCATTGAAGGTTTGCTTGCCGGACGAGCGTCAGGCGAATCCGAGAAGTCGCTAAAACGGTGGCTTGAGAATCGAAAGTCGTGATGTCAGATGCCTCGTATTTCCGCGTTTTGTGGCGTCGAAATTTACATGTGTTTCCGCGATCATGCGCCGCCGCACTTTCACGCGATTTACGGTGAGCATGAAGCGTCGGTGGCGATTCAGTCGGGAGATGTGATCGAAGGGGAGTTGCCGAAGACGGCAACGAAACTGGTCACGAAGTGGGCTGGGCAACGTCTGGCCGAATTGATGGTTGATTGGGATTTGGCCCGGCAGGAACAACCATTGAATTGGATTCCGCCGCTGGATTGATTGGAGAACCAAATGATTTTGCGAATCACAAAGGCGTCTGTCAGCGGGCCGTTTCGGCTGCGGTTGGCGTTCAATGATGGTGTTGAAAAGGTCGTCGATCTCAAGGATGAACTCACCGGGCCAATCTTCCTGCCACTGCGACACCGTGATTTCTTTGAGCAAGTTGTCTTGGATCGAGTTTGCGGAACAGTGGCTTGGCCCAATGGTGCGGACTTCGCGCCGGAAGCGCTCTACGAATTACCCAACTGCTCAGCGGTTGATTCCACGGATTTGGCACTCGCTTGAAAAAGGACGTCATTAAGCGACTGCCTTCATCGACAGCACACAACGGACTTAGGATGAAATGGCGACAGTACTCGTAAACGGCAAAGAAGTTTCTATCGGCGACAGCGAGCGGCTGAATTGCATTCAGGCGGCGAAGCGGGCCGACATCGAGATTCCGCATTATTGCTGGCATCCGGCGCTGACCGTTGTGGCGAGTTGCCGCATGTGCCTCGTCGAGGTCGGCGACAAGAAGCCGGATGGCACTGTGGCGATGGTGCCCAGAGTCGTGCCGGGGTGTCAGACACCGGTTAAGGACGGGACGGTCATCGTCACGAACTCGGCCAAGGTGAAGCAGGCTCAGGCGGCGACGCTGGAGTATTTGCTGCTCAATCATCCGCTCGACTGCCCGACGTGCGATCAGGCGGGCGAGTGTTTTCTTCAGGACTACACCTACAAGTTCGGGCACATGCAGAGCCGGCTGATGGAGCCGAAGGAGCTCAAGCCGGACAAGGACTACATCGGCGACCAGATCACGCTGTTCACCGACCGCTGCGTGATGTGTACTCGCTGCGTGCGGTTCACTCGCGAAATCAGCGGGACCGGCGAACTGCAAGTCATCAACCGCGGCAGCCACGAAGAGATCGACATCTTTCCGGGGATGCCGGTCAACAACAAACTCGCGGGCAATGTCGTCGATCTCTGCCCGGTCGGAGCGTTGTGCTCGAAAGATTTCCTCTACAAACAGCGAGTCTGGTGGCTGAAGTCGGCCGACAGCGTCTGCCCGGATTGCTCGGCCGGTTGCAGCATCAAGGTTGATCAGAACAACGAGACCGTCTTCCGCCTGAAGCCGCGCAGCAATCCGCAGGCTCAGGGGGACTTCATGTGCGACGACGGCCGCTTCGGTTGGAAGTACATCCACTCGGATCAACGTCTCAAGCGGCCGGAGATGTCGCAGGGTGACCGCCGCAGCGCCGTCGATTGGGACACGGCGTTGACCGCGACTCGAAAGGCACTCAAGGATGCTGCGACGAAAAATCCCAAAGCCGTTGCGGCGGTTCTCTCGCCGTGGATGACAGTGGAAGAGGCATACTTGCTCGCGAAGCATTTGAAGAGTCTCAGCGCTGATGTCCGCTTGGCGCTTGGCCCGGTGCGAATCGAAGGTCAAGACGACCACTACCCAAAAGACGTCCGGGGCAATGCTCAAGAGCAGGTCAAGTTTACGATCCGCGCCGAGAAGTGCCCGAACCGCCAAGGGGTCGAGGCGGTCCTGCAACACTTCCAGGGCTGCGTCATCAACATCGGCGATATTTTGGGTGACGCCGCCGAAGGCCGCATCGACACGCTCTACTTTGTCGGTGGAGACCCGCGCGGCGGTCTCGACGAATCACACGCTGTCGCATTGGCGAAAGTTAAAACGCTGATCGTTCAAGACATTCTTCCGTCTCCGGTCTCCGCGCGAGGGCACATTCTGCTGGCCGCCGGCTCCTTTGCTGAACGCGAGGGGACTTTCGTCAATCATTCCGGCCTTGCCCAAGCCATCAAACGTTCGATTCGCTCGCCTGAAGACGCGCGACCTGATGGTCGGATCTTGTGGGAGTTGGATGGT
The DNA here is from genome assembly GCA_945905295.1 of Planctomyces sp. SH-PL62. Taxonomy (GTDB): domain Bacteria; phylum Planctomycetota; class Planctomycetia; order Planctomycetales; family Planctomycetaceae; genus SXKJ01. The sequence goes on from CAMDPX010000014.1 coordinate 9,328, forward strand.
CGAAAGGGACTGTTCAACAGCCGCGTTCTCCGCCAAGAGATTGCTCTTGAGATTCCACGGCTGGCAGCGTTGTCTGACGAGTCCCTGGAATTCAACGGAGTTTCGGTGTGACCTCCGAGTCCGCGAAGTGGAGCAGTTCGACTTGAGCGGGAATGCGTTTTCGTCGCGGTTTGCTCTGCCGATTCTGCGTGTGCGAGAGACCTTTCCGGTTGCTCCGCCGGAAAGAGATTCCTTTGTCGCTTGCGACGATCGAGACCGATATCACGGATGGTCTGATCGGTTCGTGTCGGCACGAGTTGCCGGCCGATTTGTCTTCACGCAAGCTGACGAAGGGTGCGGAGCATGTTGGACGCTCTCAAGTTTTGCCTCATCCGCAAAGTCGCGGGGGTTTTGGCAGTCGCCACGTTGATGGTCGGAGGCGTTTCGATCGCCAACGCGCAGGTCGTTCCTGGCACCGGTGAAAGGCTGACGGAGATCGGCGACGACTTCGAAGACGAAAAATGGGGCTACGTTCCCAATCTTCCCAAGAGCAGCAACAACATTGATCATCAGGTTCGTTATCCGTCGGGCCAATCCAACAACAATCGTTGGTTCGAGAGTTTGCTACGCGGCCAACCCGACATTGTCGAGCGTGTGGAGACTCCGGCTGGTGGCCTGCCCAATAGCAAAGGGGCGATGAAGCTGCGCTCGGTGCAGACCGGCATTCCCGGAGCGCCCAGTTTCAAGATGCAGCAAGACGACTTCATCATGAACGGCAACAACCGCTTTGGCGGGACGATTCCCAATATGTGGACGCCAAACGTTGTCGCGCGGGTTTACATGCCTCCGTTCGAGCAATGGGAGCGGCGCACCGGTTCGTCGTTCGGCTTCCGTATCGAGACGATGACGCACGTATGGAAACCGGCGACCGGAAAGCTCTTCAAGAAAGTCGGTAAGACGCGGCAACTCGACCAAGCCTGGCCGGGGATGTTCGTGCAACTCAACTGCAAGTCCGACAGTCCGAACAAAGAAGACAACGCTGTCTTCGTGATTCGTGCCAATGAAAACGGCAACGATTTCGTGGCTGGTCCAGTCATCACCGAACCCGGTTGGTGGACGATGGGCATGACGCTCTCGCCAGACGGACGCGTCCATTACTACGCGACCAAAGGAACCGGCCCGTTGCGTCCCACCGACCGCATCGCCAGCACGATGCCCTATGGCGAACCGAACCTGCAAATGAACACGCTCTTCTTCAACGTCATGAGCGCCGACAACGGTCGCACCTGGTCCACCGATTGGATTGTGGATGACGTTGAGGTGTTCATCGCCCGCCGATAGTTCAACGTCCGCTGCGGCGGATCACGCTCTTCGTGATGAGCTGTATCAACAAACCGCGCCGGCGAAGCGTTCGGCTCGTCACGCGGGGCGGTGGCGGCTACGTCCTCAGAACGTCACGCCGAGGCGCACCAAGGCGGTGCTCGGCAGATCGGTGTCGCCGAGTTGCGAGGTGTATTCCAGGCGGCGGCTGAAGACGTAGCCGCCCTCGACGAGCCAATTGCGGCCGCTGGTCCATTTTCGCTCGTAGCCGACCAGCAGTCGGTAATCGCTGAGTGTCGCGACATCGTTGAGTCCGGAGGCTCGGCGAATCGCCCAGGTTCCGCCGCCGAACTCGCCGACCAAATAGGCCCAGTGAGCAGAGCAATCGTCGTGCGAGAATCGCCGAGCGATACGCGGGCGGGGAGCACACAACTCGAATTTCCAATCTTCGTTGGGATTCCACAACACACCGGCGCTCGGGATGGCTTTCACGTCGTCGCGGTCAAGGTACAACACGCCTCCCGTGAAAGTCAGCGTGTCCGAATACTTCCAGAAGGCGAGCACACGCCCCGGTAGACGGAAAGCTTTACGGCCGGTGTTGTGTGAGTCGGTGAAGAAACTCGGTGCGATCGCCGCTTGCACAAACCACCGCTCGCCAATCGGCAATGCCCCGACGGTTTCAAACGAGAAGTCATACAGCTGCGCCGGCAGATCGGTCGTCGTTGGCCCGTCCAATGCGTAGCCAGCGAGACGGGGGACGAACCACAACGCTTGAAACTTGGGAAACTCGATCGAGCCACGTGCCTCGAGGCTGGTGATTCCCAATCCATTGGAACTCGGAGCGATCCAGGTTGCGGTTCCAACCGTCTTCTTCCACTCAATCCAAGGAGACTCGCCATCGTTGTCGGAGAAGAGCGGGTCATCGCTCGTCGACATCTCGTCCGAGGGAGTCAGCGACTCCTCACGCGGCAGCAGGTCCTCCGAATCTTTGCTGAGCGGATACTGATTCTGATACGCGGTTCGCCGAATCGGATGCTCTCGGTCTTCGAGTGACTCAGAGAGTTCATCATCGTGCCAGACGAATCGGACTGGAGACCGCGGTTGCTCATCGGCGGGGTTTGCCGATTCTCCGGACGGCTCGTACCAACGAGGAACCCAGTCTTCGGCTGACAGTGAGTGACCGGTGACGAACAAGCTGGCCCATGCCAATGCGGAAAATGCCTGCCGTCGCGGTTTCCCTGGCGATCTCAGTCGGTCGAGCCAGCCATGTCTCACGAACGAAGTCCTCACGAATCAGCGCCCTTGTGGTCTCGACTGGAGAATCGTCCGGTCAGCCGGAGCTATCGAGCAAAACCGGAAGGGTTTGCCGTGTCTGTCCGAAAGGAGCCGTCGGCATACGCCGCAACTCCGGCATTTTGCCCAGTGTTTCCGTGCTGAGTCGGTTCGGCACAATCGCTGGCGTGGTCCTTTCGAGCACAAGCCGTCGATAGGCGTTGAGTCAATTCTCTCGCGACCACCGCCTTTCGGCGGATCGGTTCGTGCGTCAGGAGGGCGCGATTTTGAGACGGCAGGGATGGCTTTGGGGGCTCGTGCTGGCGGCGATGTTTCGCTCGTTGTTCGCCCCAGCGATGGCCGGAGATGTCACGGTCGAGACTTGGTTTGACGATGCCGCCGCGTATCCACCGCTGCGATTGATCGACAACCGCTCGGACGAAGACTTTCAGCGGTCGTCCGTGGAGTTCGAACCGTTGCCGTTCGAGGAACTACCGGAATTCGATGGCGATCCGACGTCTCTGTCGGAATGGGACGGCCTCGAGTTCCAAATCATGCCGACCGGCCTGATGTATAAGTCATACCTCGCTGGCGAAAAGGAGCCACGCATTCAAGGGGTCTGGCTGTCCGAGAAGAAGCGGGGCTTGGTCTGGGAAACCCAACTTGGTGGTCGAGCCGGCCTCTTGCGACACGGGACTTTGGATGCGATTAACCCGATGGGCTGGCAGTTGGATGTGGAAGGGGGCGCGCAAGTTCGCATCGACCCAAATCAGGAATCCGATGTCGAAGCGGTGGACTATCGCTTTGGGTTTCTCTCGACCTGGCGACATGGCCGAAACGGGGTCAAGGTCGGCTACTACCATCTGAGTTCGCACCTCGGTGACGAATTTCTGATCCGCAATCCGGACTTCGTGCGGCTGAACTATGTGCGCGATTCCGCGATCGTCGGCTGGATGTATGACCTCACAGCCGACATGCAGGTTTATGCCGAAGTGGCTTACGCAGTGGGACACCAAGGCGGAGCCAAGCCACTCGAATTCCAATACGGCTACCAATACGCACCGTTGCAAGCGTTTGATCTTCACGGTGCTCCGTACTTCGCGATCAATGGTCACACGCGAGAAGATCTCAACTGGATCACCGGTGTCAACACAACTGCGGGCTGGCTGTGGCGCGGCGAGCAAACAAATCACACCTTCCGAGTCGGCATGCAGTACTACACCGGACCAGCCATCCAATACTCCCTTGTCGGCCGTAACGAAACGCTGCTCGGCGGCGGGCTCTGGTTTGATTACTGACGACCGACTGTCCTCTCAACGTTTTTGACCTTTGGAACTCCCCTCAATGACCACTGCAATCATTTTCCTTGTGCTACGTTTACTGAGACGTTCGACAAGTCCTTTTCAGCGACTTGCGGCGGACGCGAAATTCCTCCTTCATTCGTCAGCTCTGATCCCGTATCCTGTCCGCACCCGGGGGCGATTGGATTCGACTGGGTCACCATAGATGATGGTGGCGTGCCGTGGTTGATCAGCAGGCCACGTTAAAAGCCGATCACATAATAATTGCCAATCGGCAATTCTCCTTGGCAGCCTAGTGCTGCTGCGGACCTAGGAATCCCCGTCTGAGGAGTCCGAAAAGTCCGTCGCAAATTCAGACTGGTGTCCGCTCAACGCCGACTACAGCGGGCATAAGAAAACGTGGTTAGCTGGCCAAAGACAAGCCTCGTTCGTTGAGCTTGTTCCGGTGAGATCGATCAGCGAACTACGCACGTAGAGGCCATCGTTGAGGGATCACAGGACGGGGGTTCGATTCCCCCCGCCTCCATAGGAAACGGTCGTGTACTTCGGTATGCGGCCGTTTTTTGTTGTATTCGCGGTCCTCTTGAGTGGTCGCTGAGTTCATCCGCGCCGCGTGCCGCTTTCTCAAAGTGTTCGGGCAGGACTTGGCGGTCGTGAGCGCCGGCAAACTCTTCGGAGTGTCCGAGCCACGCGGCGGCAACGTGACCGGGGACGATTTCGGCCAGTTCGGTCGCTCTGGATGCCCGGAGATTGTTCCATGCTCGTGGCCACGGCTCGAATCCCGCGCGGCGGATGATCTTGTGCAACATGGTCCGCTGGTTGGCCCCGCGCCAGCCATCGCCGTTGCGAACCGAGAGTGGTCGATTCTTCGCGATGATCCACACGGCTCTGCGCACACGGATCAGCTCACACACGGATCATGAAAGACGAGAATCACGCATCTCTGCGATTCCTCAGAAAAACCTTCTCCATGAAACACCGACGTTTCACCTCTACCACTTGAATCCCGGAAGAACCGAAGAATCAAGGATGGCGCGGTCAATGAAACTTGGATGAAGGCTCAACGAGTGCTCGAGGAAGTTTCAAAGATGAAGGCTGCGTGAGTACACGGCCAAGAATGCTGTTGGGCGAAAAGTTCTTCGTGTCTTCAGCAACGATTGGCCGAGCCTTCATTTGACGGAAGTAAAATTTGGCCAGACCGGTTCAGCAGGGAAGGGCAGCGGCCACGAGACATCATCTGTCGTGAAAGGAATCGCATGAGGCCGATTCGGTCGATCTTCGTCAGCGACCTGCATCTGGGTTGCAAATACGCCAACGCGTCGGCGTTGCTCAGCTTTCTCAAGGAGCAGCAGCCACAATATCTCTACCTGGTCGGCGACATCATCGATGGTTGGCGGCTGCGCCGTGGCTGGTATTGGGACGACTCGTACAGCTTTCTGATTCGCCGCGTGCTAGGAATGCTCAAGACCGGCACGATCGTGCGATACACGCCAGGCAATCACGATGAGTTCTTGCGGCACTTCATCGACAGTCTCGGCAGCGTGCAGATCGCGGATGAGTTCATTCATCACACGGCCGACGGCCAGCGTGTGCTGGTGACGCACGGCGATCAGTTTGATTCGGTCGTGCGTCACGCACGCTGGCTCACGCTGCTGGGAGACGTGGGCTACAACGCGCTGCTCGCGTTGAATCGCTGGTTCAATCTGGCTCGGCGGCGATGCGGGTTCGGCTACTGGTCGCTGAGTGCGTCGATCAAGCGGCAGGTGAAACAAGCGACCAACTTCATCAGCGACTTTGAGGACGCGGTGACTCGGCACGCCGCGTCGAAGGGCTGCGACGCCGTCCTCTGCGGACACATTCACACGCCGATCATCTCGCAACGGAACGGCGTGCGGTATCTCAACAGCGGCGATTGGGTGGAGAGCTGCTCCGCGATCGTCGAGTACTTCGACGGCACGTTTGAGTTGATTCAACGCCCGTCGCATCGCGACGAATTGATGCCGGCCGCGAGCGACACGGGCTTCTTCGGAGAGGCCACTCCGTTCGCAGAGACTTGGCCGTGTGAGTCAGGCGAGCCGGAGGGCGTTAGTCCCCGGACGACGATCGTCGGCAATTTGTCCGGGGCCTAACGGCCTCCGGCTCACCCAAGAGCGAAAGAGAGAACCATGAAACTCAACGACTGGTGGCAAGGGCGAGTGTTTCAATTCGTGCATCAGCACAACCTGGTCTACAACACTTGCTGGGAAGACCCGCGACTGGATCGGTTAGCGTTGGAGTTGTCACCGAGCGACCGCGTATTGGTCATCACGTCAGCCGGCTGCAACGCGCTGGATTATGTGCTGCAAGAACCCGAGCACGTCTTTGCGGTGGATATGAATCCCGCTCAGAACTCGCTGCTGGAGCTCAAGCTGGCGGCGATTCGCAGATTGGAATACGAGGACTTCTTCTCCATGTTCGGTCGCGGGCGGATTGCGAAGGCTCGCGAGTTGTATGCCGACACGCTTCGTTCCGAGTTATCACCGGGCGCGCGGGAGTATTGGGATCGGCACATCGACTTCTTCTCTGGCCAGCGACGGCGGTCGTTTTACTTTCGAGGCAGCTCCGGCTGGTTCGCGTGGCTGGTCAACCGCTACATCGACCGTGTTGCTCATGCGCGAGACAGCATTGAGGCGATCTTGCATGCCGGCTCGGTTGAGGAGCAGCAGTCGATTTATGAGTCTCGATTGCGGTCGCTCATTTGGACGCGGTTCATCCGCTGGACTCTCGGCCGCGACACAACGCTGTCGCTCGTCGGAGTCCCGCGTCCGCAGCGTGAGCAAGTGGAACGGCATTATTCCGGCGGCATCGCTCAGTTCGTCGAGGACAGCATCGAGACAGTCTTCACACGGCTCTCGTTGCAGGACAATTACTTCTGGCGGGTGTACTTGACCGGCGAGTATTCGCCCACGTGCTGCCCCGAATATCTGCGGGCTGAAAACTTCGAGCGGCTGCGAGGCGGACTCGTTGATCGCGTCAGCACTCACACGGCGTCGGTCACGCAGTTTCTGACCGAGCAGTCGCCGGCGATCTCGCGGTTCGTGCTGTTGGATCACATGGATTGGTTGAGTACCTCTCGGCAGCCCCTCCTCGCCCAGGAATGGCAAGCCATCGTGGATCACGCGACTCCCGATGCTCGCATCCTGTGGCGAAGTGGGGGGCTGCAAACCGATTTCGTGGATCGCACGCGAGTCCGGCACAACGGCCGCGAACGCGAAGTCGCCGAACTGCTGCTGTATCAACGCGGCCTCGCCGACCGCCTGCACGCGGACGACCGAGTCCACACCTACGGCAGCTTCCACATCGCTCACATGGCAACGTAGGTCAGGCTTTCCAACCTGACCCGAACGCTCCAATTCACGCCGATTCCGGATCGGGTCAGCCTGGAAAGGCTGACCTACTTTGGCAGGAGGTTTTCATGTCCGCGATTGCTGATCTTCGCACGTTGTATCGTCTGACGGTCGCGCCGGTGCGGGGCCGAACTCACGCCGAGCGGATGGAGAGTTTTTATTGTCAACAAGCGGGCGACTACGACGCGTTCCGCGAGCGTCTGTTGCCCGGCCGCCGCGAGTTGATCCAGCAACTTCCGTTGCGCGAGGGTGCCGTTTGGGTGGATCTCGGTGGCGGAACCGGCGCGAATTTGGAGTTCGTGCGCGACCTCGTGCCCAAGTTGAGCAAGGTCTACGTCGTGGATCTCGCGTCGTCGTTGCTGGAGCAGACGCGGCAGCGTTGCGAGAGAAACGGTTGGACGAACGTGGAAGCGATCACGGCCGACGCAACTCGCTTTGAGTTTCCGATCGAAGCGGATGTCGTCACCTGCTCGTACAGCTTGACGATGATTCCCGATTGGTTCGCGGCGGTCGATCGAGCGTTCGAGATGCTCAAGCCGGGCGGCGTCTTCGGTGCGGTCGACTTCTATGTTTCACGCAAGCATCCAGAAATCGGGTATGCCAAACATTCCTGGTTGACTCGGACGTTCTGGCCGACGTGGTTCGCGTTCGACAACGTGCATCTGCATCCCGACCACGTCCGCTACCTGCATCGCCGTTTTGAGTGTCAGCGGTTCTTGGAATTCACCACGCGACTGCCGTATGTCCCGTTTGCTCGCGTGCCGTGGTATTTATTCGCCGGTCGCAAATCAAACTCAATCGTGCGAACGTAATCCAGCAGTCGTCCCATCAGGAACGGTTTGCGAAGATAGCGAAACACACAGGGCGATTGGCTTAGCGGGCCGACATTTTCATCGGCCGTGTAACCGGTCAGGATCACGGCGGGAGCGCTCCGGTTGCCAGATTCCTCTTGCAGGCAATCGAGCAAGCCATCGGCACCACCCCACGGCATGTCCACCGAGGCAACAATCACGACGGGGGATTCGTGACGAATGATCGGCAAGCACTCGACTCCGCCAGACGCGGTGAGCACTCGGTAGTGCCCGGTTTGCCCCAGATAGCTTTGGTAGAGGTCGGCCCATTCGGGATCGTTGTCGGCAATCAGAATCGTGGGTTTCATCACGTTGTCCTTTCAAGTGATAGGTGCCTGGCCGATCTTCCATGAGAAATATGAAGTCGCCGGGAACATTCGTTGAATTCTCATCAACTCCACGGCGGAGAATTTGTCGTTTCGCCCGCCGAAGACTTTCCAGCAACGTTCTTGGATGAGACGCGCAGGTTGCATTGAGTTCATGACGAAGTCATTGACTGCACATGGGACAGTTTCACCAAGTATTCACACTCCGCTTGTCGGAACTTCGCCGCCGTCGATCAACCTCCGATCCTCATCGGGCATTCGCCTTCCCCTGGGCGTTGACGATGTCACTCGCAAGACGAAGTGCCGCGCAGAGAGCACTCCGGCGGACTGAAGTCTTGCGAGTCTTTCTGCTGGGGACAGTCCTTTTCGGATGAGGCACCATGTTCGACACGTCTGATGTAGCCGAGATGGACTGTCCCTTTTTTCCTTCGCCGGAAGGTTGAACGCGAATCGTGGGACACGACGCGGACAAACCGGTCGTGGAACCGGAATTCGTGCCGCGGACTTTGCGGCAGCCTCGCACATCTGCGCATTCACGCCACCACACTTCGCGAGGCACTGCGACGACACTTGGCCAACAGTTCGTAGCTTGCCGGCGTTCGCGAGGGGCGAGCATTGAAACGCGGTGTGTTTCCCGTATCGCTCCGCGGCCTCCCGGAAGGTAGCTCTCGCTCTCTCCTTTTTTTCGCTGAGACAGAACAACATCAAGCCCTAAAGGAGTATTCCGATGCCGACGCTTTTCGTCGTGGATGATTCCGCCATGGACCGCAAGCTGGCGGGATCGGTGCTGGAGAAATTGGAGGATGCCAATGTTTGTTATTTCAGCAACGGCGTACTGGCTCTCGAGCAACTCCCGCTGTTGAGGCCCGATCTGGTTCTCAGCGACATTCAGATGCCGGACTTGGATGGCTGGCAGTTGATGAGAGAACTGCATCGTCGGCACCCAAGCTTGCCGGTGGTGCTGATGACGCACCAAGGCTGCGAGGATACGGCGATTCGAGCTCTGGAAGCCTCGGCCGCCGGTTACGTTCCGAAGCGGAGTTTGCTGCAAGACCTCGGCGGCACGGTCGAGCGAGTCCTCGCGAAAGCGTTCCACGAATGCCAGGCATCGCGTGTGATGCGGCGTGTCAGCCAGCAAGAAGCGACCTTCGTTCTGGAAAACGACGTCCATCTGCTCACCGCGCTGGCGACGCAACTGAGCGTGTCGGTGCAGAGTCTTTGGCAATGTGACGAAGTCCAAATCCTGCGGATCGGCATGGCCATCGAAGAAGCCCTGTTCAACGCTTGCCTTCACGGCAACCTGGAACTCTCGTCGTCTCTGCGTGATCAGGACGAGGATTTGTACCAGCAACTCGCTCGCGAGCGGGCACAGCAGTCTCCGTTTGCTCAACGACGGATCAACGTGCAGTTTCAATGCGGACTGCGATCGTTCCAATGCATCATCCGTGATGAAGGCTCGGGCTTCGATCCGATCTTGCTACCCAATCCGTTCTCCGAAGAATCACTGGCTCGGCCCAGTGGTCGCGGACTGACACTGATTCGCTCCTTTATGGACGAGGTGCGTTTCAACGACCAAGGCAACGAGATCACGCTCTTCAAGCGCCGTCCGCCGCTGGCAGCGCGAGTCCACAACCGCGATGAACTCACCTACGCCGGCCGTTGATGTGATTGACCTCTGGCTTTGGTCAGCCGGAACGCGCTTGCGTCCGGTTCGGACACAAGAACCAACGCCAAACCGGACGCTAGCGCGTTCCGGCTCATCATCGCACCGATCATTCTGTCGTCACCGGCTTCGCGGTCTTAGGTCTCGGAGCGACGCGGTTCTTCGGCTGCCAGTTTTCCAGATTCCAGAGGTGCAGCTTGTTTTCTTCTCCGAGCGTTGCCAGCACGCGACCGTCGGACGACAGAGCCAGTGCTTTCACGGGGCCGAGTTGAGCGGGGAAGATCGCCGCGTCTTTGTCGAGCCGCAGATTCCAGAGCGTGACTTGTCCCGTCTCATCGCCTTGGGCCAGCCAAGTTCCGTCGGCGGACCACGCAACCGATTGGCGATCTTTGAGTCCGTTGTTCAACTCAACGGATCGCAGCAAGCGACCGTTCGAGGTGTCCACAATCCCCAATCCCTTCGAGTTGATCGCGGCCAACTGCGACCCTTTCCCACCGACGAACCACAGCGGCACGGGCGGCTGTGCGTCGTCGATAATCGGCTGAGTCGCTTTGGAATTGACTCCCGTTTCTTTCGTCCATTTCGCCCCTTTCTTCTGCCACAGCGTCAGCCGATAGTCGCCACTGCCGTAGGAACCATGCGTCAGCAGAGATCGTCCGTCCGAGGAAAATCGCAGTGTCGTCAGCCCGCGGTCGCGATTCTCGGATTGTGTCCCTTGTAGCCAGGGAGCCGAGTGCGGTTGCTCTTCGATCGTGGCCTGCACCGCCAGCGTCGTGGCATCCAAGATCAACAGCCGATGCAACTGCCGCTCGCGGATCGCGACCGCTAACGAAGTTCCGTCCGGTGCGAAAGCGATGGCGGTTGTCAGACCCTCATACGCTTCGTGAGATTTGATTTCCGAAAGTGTCGCGGTCTCGAACAATCGCAACACCTTGGTTGCGGATTGGACGGAGCCGGCATAGCCGATCGCCAAGTGCCGACCATCGGGCGCGGTGGCGATCGCGCTGATGGATTCTGGTGCCAAGCCGCTCAGTGTTCGCGATTCGCCGGTTGGCAAGGAGAAGACTTGCCCGCTCGACGACAACACTTGATTGGTGGAATCCATAATCGCACAGGTGCCCACCGGGGATCGCAGGTCGTCCCAATGCCGCAACAACGCTTGCGTCGCGATGTCCCAAACCCACAGTTGCGACGCCGCCGAGTCAGCCGATTTGCGGCGCTGGTCGGCCAAGTCGTTGCCGACGGTCGATGTGGTTGCCGTCAGCGATTCGGCATCCCCGTGAATCGACAACTGCACGGTGCGCGGTCCCATTCGGTTCTGCGACGCGGGTCCGGCGACGAATTGAAAACTGGTCGTCAGCGTCCCCAGCAGTTTCGGACGTTCGGTGCGTTCCTGCGACACGGGAATCGTCTTGAGTCGGCTGATTTGTTTCTTGAGGTCCGCCTTGAGGAAGTCGCTCGCCGCGCTCGCCAGTTGTTTCTCCAGCGCGACGACCTGCGCGGCCTTCGCCAATTCGCTCTCTTCGGCTGTCGGGTCAGTCGCTTTCAAGAGCGGTTGCCGAGCCGCTGCGCGAGCCTCGTGTGAAGCGGCGTTCCGCAACTCGGTCTGGGACAGAGCGGTCTCCGATCCGTCGCCGTTTTCTGTGCCGACAGGAATCGACTCACCGCCAGCGTTCAAGACTGCCGGTGGAGTGATGAATTGAAACGCTCGCTCGATTTCCGGTGGGGATGGGTCGTCATCTCCCGTGTTGCCACGCATGCGTGGCTTGATCCGAACCACTCCGGCACGATCGCGAATGAAGAGCCGCTTGTCCCCCTCCAGAAAGCGCACTTCGACAACCACGTCCTTCGAGCCATCATGCTTTTCGACGATCTGTCCCGTTGCCAAATCCCACACGCGGACGAGTTTGTCTTTGCCACCCGTCGCCACAAAGTGACCATCCGAGGAAACCGCCACCGACAGCACGAGGTCCGGGTGCTCCAGGATGTTTTTCGGCTTCGACTCTTTCGTCGCGCCTTTCTGGACTGCGGCGGGATTGGTCTTGGTCGGCTTCGTCTCTATCGCGGAGACCTTTTGGGGATCGGCCGGGTTGGTCTTGGCTGGCTTCGTTTCGCTCTCGCCAACATCAGGTTCCGGAGCATCGGCCGACCACCACCGCACGAACTTGTCCAAGCAGGCGGCCGCCACGATCTTGCCGTCGGCCGAGAGGCCCACGTCAGTGATTTGATCGGGCGATTCGGACCACGTTCGCGTGACGGTCCCGGTCTTCGTGTCCCACAAACAAACGCGATGATCGCTGCCGCCGCTGGCGATCCAGAGGTCGTCGGCGGAAATCTCGAGGTCCGTGACGATTCCATCGTGCGCCGGCAGTTTGGCTCCCAGTTTGATGGCCAGCCGAGCGGCTGGCTCGCGCGCGGCGTCCTCCGATTGAGTGACCGCTGCGACCGAACAGATTCGCAGACTGCCGTCCGCACCGCCGCAAAGAATCCATTGGCCCTGCCGATCGGCGGCCAAGGACCAAACTCCGCTTTGCTCGGTGTCGATACTGCCAAGCAATGCCTGAGCCGCACGTCGCGACTCGCGCGCAAAGCGGTCCAAACCGGCGACAGGTTCGATCGTCCACAATCGCAGCCAGCCAGCGTCCGCCGCACCGATGATCCACTGTCGAGCCGGACCATAGACGAGTCCCGTCGTCAGGCCAGTCTTGCCAACGAACTCATGCGACAACTGCCCGGTGGGGACGTCGTGCCAACTTACTCGGCTCAGATTGGCCGCCGTCAGCACCGCGAGTCCATCCGCAGAGCCGGTCTGCCGTCGCTTCGCGATCAACCACTCACGCAGTTCCGGAGACAACGGCTTCCAAGCCACTTCCGGAGACTCTGCAACAGTCTCGGCGGTCTTGGCGGGAGCTGCCGGAGCGTTGCCATCGCGAGTCTGGCTCGGATTGGATTTGTCATCGGACTCCGACTTAGCGGCAATGGCCGTCGGATCCATCTTGGCGGAAGGTTGGCTGGCTGGAGAAACGGCCTTGGTATCCGCTTTGACCGCGTCCCTAGCGGATTCTGAAGGCTTCGTCGGGGCCTCCGAATTCGGGGCCGGGCCGGGATCTTTTTTGGCTAACTTCGGATCGATCGTTCGAGTCGGGCCAAAGTCCTGATTGCCGCCACCACAACCGCCAAGCAGGCAGATCGAGAGCAAGCTCAGTCTCAACCATCGCCTCACGAAACGCGCAAAAGTTTCAGAAGTCTCCATGACGTCGGTTCCTGGCCCTTTAAGCGGAATCTTGAAAGCAGAATGGGTATCCGGCGCGCGTGAAAAATCCGTGAAGAAATCGTGAGGGATCGGCGGGGCCGCGCGGCCGCCGCAGTTCGTGAGAACTCAATCAAGCATTCGCACATTTTTCATGGAACGATGTCAGCATCCCGCCTCTTGCTCGTAGTGCCCCCATTGATGGGGCGAGCCTGACCCGATCAATCGGGTCACTACGAGCGATGATGTCTAGCAGAGCTTGGAGTCCACATGACCGCGACCGCGACCGTCAACACACAGGGATTAGTGGGAGAGATCATTGGCAGCGGCCGTTACGACATGCGCGAACTGCTGGGCGGCGGCAGCATGGGGTATGTCTATCGAGCGTATGATCGGCGGCTGGAGACGGACGTCGTCGTCAAGATTCCCCGGAGGCACAAGCTCGGTAATCCGGATTCACTGAAGCGGTTTCGCCAGGAATCCAAGTTCCTGGTGAAGCTCAATCATCCGCACGTCGTCAGCATTTTGGATGTCGGCGAACACGACGGAGTGCCGTTCTTCGTGATGCCCTTTATCAATGGAGGCAGTCTTCGCTCGCGGCAAAAGAATGAACTCGGCATTCAGAAACCGCTCAAGCCGGCCTCGTTGCGAAGTTGGTTGCGCGAGATCGCCAAGGCGCTGGACTTCATTCATTCTCAGGAGTGCATTCATCGCGACGTGAAGCCGGACAACATCCTGTTCGACGAACACGGTCATGCGTTTCTGAGCGACTTTGGACTGTCGAAAGTCGTACGCTCGGCCGAGACCGACGACCCCAGCCAGACAGCGGCCGGAGCAATTGTCGGCACGCCGCTGTTCACCGCGCCGGAATTGGTGCTGGGTGAGCCGATCGACGGGCGAGCCGATCAATACTCGTTGGCGTTGACGGTTTATGACACTTTGGCTGGCACGAATCCGTTCTTGGGAGCGAGTTCGAGCGCCACTTTGGTTAATCAAACCGCGATCGACCCACCGCCATTGATGGAATGGAATCCGAGCGTCAGCCACGAAGTTTGGCGAGTCGTCCGAAAGGGATTGGCCAAATGCCCCGAGGACCGTTTCCGTACGTGCGTCGCTTTCGCCGACGCGGTTTTGGCGGCGTTGCCGGCGAGTGAATCCTCGCAGTCGTCCGCGACGCGCACCGGGCCGAAGAATTCGGGACGTCGCTCGTCAGCGACGAATCGGATGGCCGAGACGTCGATCAGTTTGCGACTCGAGGACGGCGCGCCAGGTCGCGAATTGTCACGCAGCGCGATGTCGATGGTCCGTTCGCCATCGAACACCGTTTCGGCCACTCAGAAAACACAATATGTGGTCACTGCTCGGACGCCGATCGTCAAAGCCAAGACCAACTGTCCGGGCTGTGCGGCCAATCTCAACCTGCAGCCGGCGTTTGCAGGCAAGAAGGCGACTTGCCAGAAGTGCGGATGCCGATTGCTGATCTCGGCCGACTTCAGCGAAGTCCGCCAGTTCGAATTGGTCGCCGTCCGCAACGTCGCCGAGTCGTCCGCGACGAACAGTCCGTCGTCCACCGCGAATTCAGGTGAATTCGATCTGGTCTTGGGCCAAGTGGTCTTTGGTTGGAAGCTGAACCGCCAATGGGCACTGGGACTCGCAGGGCTGCTGATCCTGTTATTGTTGTTGCTTACGATGTATTTCACAGACAAAGCGTCGCAGAGTGAACGTGTTCGTTTGCGGGAGCAGTTCCGGGCGAGGACCATGGAAGGGGAGTAGTCGGCGGCGTTCGAAGTTTTGAGCCGGAACGCGCTAGCGTCCGGTTCGGACACACGACCAGCAACAAACCGGACGCTAGCGCGTTGCGGCTTATCAGCGGGGCGAACAGAGGGAGTTGCTTGTGTTTGGTGAACTACGGCCAGTCGATGGCGGGATGCCGATTCTGCTGGAGAAACCGTCGATCACAGTCGGCCAGGATCGCACCTGCGACGTCGTGATCGAGCATCCGTCCGTGTCGGCCAATCACTGCCTGATGGAGTTTCGCGAGGGCCATTGGTTCATTGAAGACCTGGGCAGTCGCGGCGGAATCGGCGTCAATGGCGAGAAGGTCGAGAGTGCTTGGGTTCCCGCCTTGAGTGTGATCAATATCGGGAACATTGAGTTTGACCTGCAATACTCGTCCAGCCAGGCGGCCTCGGATAATCAGCGAGCCGTCTCACCGGAAATCCTGTCTAAGCTCGATCGGGCCATGAAGTTGGTCCAGCCGCATAAAGAGCGGCGGACTCAAGTGTGCGGCGATCAACCCGCACCGCCTGAGTTGCTCAAGACACCGCTGGGAGTGCTCAAGCCCGATCACGGCGGACACCCAATCCCGCTGCTGTATGACGAACTCTATCTGGGCCGCGATCCCGATGGTGATGTCGTCCTGCCTTATCTGGCGGTCGCCAAGACTCACTGCGTATTGAGGTTTCAGGACGGCTATTGGTTGGTGCGCGACCTCAACAACAATGGCATCAGCATCGACGGTCAGACGGTCCAAGAAGGCTGGCTCAACCCCGGAGCCGTGCTCGGGGTGGCGACACATCGTTTTGAATTGGCCTATGCGACATCCGCCGGTGCGGCACCACCAGAACTGGCCGTGCCGATCAACGAATTCGATGTGACGGACGAAGACTCGTCCGTCGAAGGCTATGTCGCGAGGCAAGCTTCCGAAACCGAAGAAGTGGAAGTCGATGAGCCAGTGCTCATCGAGAGCGAGGACGGTCACGTTTACAACGCTTCGCGCTTCGACATCGACGTCGAGCTGGATGCCTACAACGCCACGCTCACCGGAAGTGGAGTCCAATCCGGCGCAGCCAAGCGTCCGGACATCAGTCCCAGTCCACCATTTGTTGTTGACGAACCTCTCCAAGCGTTCGATGTTATGCTGGCCTCGATGGATGAATCGCTGCCAGCGATCGACGACCAACCTTCGCAGATTACCGAGGCGATTGCGGTCAAGCTGCCGATTTCGGAAGCGAAAGTCGTTGAATCACCGGGGGGCGAGCCGAAAGCTGTCAAATCTCCCACGCGCGACAAAACGACTCCGTCCTCGCGAAAACCCCGGACCCAAAGCAGCCCGATCACGAGGCCTGCGGCGGTCGAGTCTCCACTGCCAAAGCCATCGCCGATCAAACCACTGGTCGTCACGAGGCAACAGGTCAGCGTCGTGGAACTGAAGCACGAACGAATCGTCCAATTCCTGAAGGATCGCGAGTTCGACGGTCTGTTATTGTCACGGCCTGCGAGCATCGCCTGGTACACCGGTGGAGCCGATGTTCCGCGCGGTCTCTCCGGCGAAACGGCCGCGGCTTTGCTCATCACTCCAGTGGGCGGAACGCTGTTGGCTCGCAAGGCCGACCGCGATTTGTTGCTCAATCACGCCACTGCAGATGTTGTGCTGCAGCATCGTGAGTGCGTCTGGCCAACAGAGGCACGCGGTCTATTCGCCGATTGGCTCGGAACGAAAAAAATCGCCTGCGATCAACCGTTCGAGTCATGTGACGATGTGTCGTCGGAGGTCTCGGCTCTGCGATTGCCACTGCGGCCGCAGGAAATCGAGAACTTGCGGAAGCTGGGAATTCGGCTGGCTCGCACCGTCGAACGAGCGGCGCGGGAATTCCAACGCGGCGACACCGAAGCGCACATCGCAGGTGATGTCGCGTTCCGATTGATCCGGCACGAAGTCCTCCCGGTGCAGATTCAAGTCTGGGGCGATGGTCGCGGCCGGAGTTGTCAGAACTGGAGCTATGGACGCGAGTCGGTGGACCACGACTGCACGATCTCCGTCGTCGCGCGACGGTACGGATTGCACGTCGCGGTGTCGCGGACCGTCAGCTTTGGTGTTCCCTCCAAGGAACTCCGTTGGACATTCCCGGACATGCTCATGGCTCACGCCACCGCCATGACCAGCTCACGCGACCAAACGGAATTGTCAGCCGTGTGGACCCAGGTCGAGAGTGTGTGCGAGACGCTCGGCGAAGGTGATGACTGGCGTGCGACCGATCCCGGTTGCGTGACCGGCTATGAACTGTGCGAGGCTCCGATCTCTGCGAAGAACTCGCTGCGGTTGCGGGCCGGCATGCCTGTCATTTGGCGATCACTGATCGGCCCCGCGCGAGCCGTCGATACGATTCTGGTTCGCGAAGCGGACAGCAAAGTGATCACGCAAACCGGCGAGTGGCCTCAGATTGGTGTAGCCATCAACAACGAACCGTTCTTCGTCCAGACCGTGCTGCAACGAACCGCTTGATGGTCAATGTAACCCAAAGCATGAGCGAGGGCATCGGGAACTCTCGCGTAGGATCGTCCCTCGCTGACGCTTCGGGTTACTTCTGCAAGCTAATAAATCGTCCCGGCGATGCCGACTCGTGTTTCGGGCATTCTTCGCTTGAGTTCCTGCGCGCTGGGCAACGAGACGCAGGTCTGATCGAGTTGGACGAATCGCAGGCTGGTCTTCTTGACGATGTAATTGAGCCCCGGATCGTTGATGCCCGACACCTTTTGCAGGTTCAAATCTTCCAACCGCTACGAGTCGGTGAGGAATCACAGTCCGATCACGCGCATCGGGGCCGGAGGTTCCAATGTCTGCGGCGCAGCGGAGGCGGCGGCGAGATTCCACAGACGCAGTTTTCCATCTTCGTCCGCACCCACGAACCCGTTGCCGTCAGTATTGAACGCAGTGGTGATGATGGACTTCGAATTCGGAACGCCCGGCAACTCATTAATGCGCTGGTCCGATTCGACCTTCAGGCTTCATTCCGAGCCATTCAGAATCTTTACTTCACGTCTAACCGTTTGATGGGTTTTCCTGATTCGAGGCTGAAAATTACTACTTCGGTACTTTCCGAGCTACCAGCGGCAAACTGCGTCCCATCGGAGTTCATGGCAAACGCTTCGAGGGGCGAGATTCTGGTTTTGCAGACCACGGAGGACTCCCCGGATTCCAGATCCCACACAAAAATATCGCCCCCCGCGTCGGCTGCCAGCACTCGTTTACCATCGGGGAGGAATCGCACTTCAATCGGAATGATTGGGTGTTCCAATTCGACGGCGTTCACTTTCAACGATCCCGATTTCGCCGCAATGTCGAAGAGAATCAATCCTCCATTTTGCTCCGCACCAACCAGCCAGTTTTCTGCGGAATTGAACGAGAATTTGACGAACGTTTTTGCGTTTTGTACGCGGGGAATTTCTCGAATACGTTCGCCGGACTCAACATTCCAGACCACCACATCTCCGGTCGTATTGGAAGCTGCCAGCAGACTTCCTTTGGGACTGACGGTCAGCGATTGCTTGAAGCGCGGATCCAGTTTCAATTGACCGGCCTTTCGGCCAGCCTTTAGATCCCAGACGATGACGTTGCCTTCTCGGTCCATCGTGGCCGCGAATTCTCCACTTGGCGTCGTGTAGAGTGTGACGATTGGTTGTCGATGCTCCTTCCATCCAGTGGACGGGTCGGGGCGTGCCGACAAGTTCCACGGAATCAAAGAGTCTCCCAAAACCAGGACTAATCCGTCTCTCGCTCGAAATCTGGGAGACTTTCCGCCTTCTTTGGAGAATCGCTGTGACACGCTCTCGCCATTGACGTCCCAGACTTCCAGCATGCCCATCGTTCGTTCGGCGACCAGCGTGCTGCCGTCGGGACTCATCGTCAGCTCGGCCACTTTGCCTCGCACCAAAACTCGCGTCGTGGGACCGACCCAGAGCGTGTACCCAGCGGTCCCAAGCAGGCAACTTAGCAAAAGTCCGGCCAAGCCACTCAGCGCTACCTTGCGCGTCGGCATGAACAAGAACACCCACTTGGGAATTAGCGCCCCGACGTAATTGCGAGATTTGGCACGGCGGACGATCTCTTTAACCGTTTTGTGCTCGTTGACCAAGTTGCTCAGCTCGTCGATCACTTTCGACGCACCGCTGCGGACCATTGGGTCCGAATCTTCGAGCATCACCGCCAACGCTTTCAGGGTTTTGGAATCTTTGAATTTCGCGACGGCGTTGATTGCGTGATAACGCACCTCAGGCGATTCATCCTTAAGCATCGCCATCAAAGCCGCGAGCGTGTTGCGGTCCTGAATCAATCCCAGAGCGATGACCGCCTGGCAGCGGATCGACAACTCCTCTCGCAAGGCTTCCTCAAGAAATGGACAAGCGTCGCGAGATTTCAGTTCACCCAGTGACCGCGCTGCCGTGGCACGAACCTCGCGAGAAGGATCCTGACGCAACACTCCGCCAAGCACCGGCACCAGCGAGGGATCCCCGGACTGGCCGAGCGTCTCCACGACGCGCCGACGCAAGGCTGGCTGTGACGCCTCCAGTAGAGAGATCAGCGCAGGTGTTGCCGCGGGAGACCTCAGCTTCTTCAACGCAAGCACGGTCTTGAACGTCACTCCATCGTGTTTCGACTGTAGCAGTGGGAGCAATCCTGTCGCGGCTGCGGTATCTCCGAGTTTTCCAACGGATTCGACGACCGCCTCCACGAAAGGGGCGTCCATTGCGACCAGCAATTCCCAGCCTTGCAAAACCTTCAACAGATCGGGGATCGCTTTGGAATCACCCAATTCGCCCAGTGCGTTCGCCGCATAACTTCGCACGGTGGCATCTTCGTCTTGCAGCGCACCAAGCAACGGACGCAGCGCGCGTGGATCCACAAGTCGCACCAGCCCGGACGCAGCGTTCGCTCGCACAGTCGCGTCAGAATCCTTCAATAAGTAAATCAATTCTGGCACGGAGTTTGGTTCTGCGATCCGTGCCAATGCCTCGGCGATCTGCGCCCGAATCAGAGGGGACACATGGTTCAGGCGTGCGACCAGCGGCGGGACAGCCTGCTTGTCGCCAATTCGGCCCAGCACCACGATGGAGTCCGAGATCAATTCGGTCTCATTAGACTCCAGTAAACCGAGCAATTCTTGCAAGACTCGCGAACCAATTGTCACAAGCGTGTTATTGACCAGCGGCTTCCACTGCGGACGCTCCTGACCATACCGCAAGAGCGGCAAGACGACCCGGCGATCACCGATGGACCTCAATGCCGCAAAAACGGCTCGGACAACATCCGCGTCGCGATCCAGCAGTCCGCGCAGTACGGTGCCCACTGCCGAGGGAGCCCCCAATTTGCCAAATGCCGTCAGGGCACCTTCGCGGATCATGGCCAGTGTGTCTTCGGCATGTTCGTTCAGAATTTCCAAGACTTCCGGGTCTTGCGATTCTCCCAGTTCAATCAGCGACAGTCTCCGTGCGACATTTTCTTTGTCGTTGAGGACATTGCCAGTTTCCAGTTGCTTGCGAATTTTCCGCAACTTGGAGGAAGCGAGTCTGCCGGAGGGAGTCGGCACGGCATCGTTCGGAACGGGCAGTTTCGCCGCCGCTTCAATAACCCGCTGAAGGTTTTGGTCGTCGGACGTTCGTCGGATCACGGCGGACTCGGTCGATTGATTCTCGGACGACGACGGTCGATGCGCAGTGGGCACGACTGATGGTTGGTCTCGAGCCGGTGCAGAATGACTTCCGCTGCTCGCGGAGTTGTCCGGCGAGTTCGGCACCGCGACGGCTGCTGAGCACTTTGGGCACTTCACACGCTTGCCCCGCAGGGCGACGCTCACTCGAATGGACGCGCCACACGCACAAGCGACACGCAATTTGTCGCCGCTTGGTGGGCCCGCCGTCCCGCGGTCCAACGTTCCGGTCTTCGTGTCTGATTCGAATTTGTCCGGGACCGACCCAGACACAGTGGGCCGCACCAGTGATTGGTTGCAGGATTGGCAACGCGTCATGTCTGGCGATACTTCCGCGAGACAGCGGGGACAAATAGCCGTCGTCGTGGGCATAGTCTCATACCTTCAAGCTGCCGTCATAATCGCAGGGTGAGAAAGCCATCGAGACCCACAATTGATGCCCATCTTGCGGTGATTCTCGCTGAATTGACTCGGCCTTCGGTTCAACGGTTTAGAGAAAAAGGCCAAGGGCGGGCGGGCGACGCTCATCGCGTCTTCCGTTCCGCCCTCAGCACAACACAGGGGGGACACATGGATCAACTGTCTCAAATTACTCGAATTTGCCCTTCGTCAAACCTTTGAAATTCAAGATCGTGCCGGTGTACACCTCAAAGGGGTTAATTTCGCAGAGCCCATCGGTGTAACCGTCTGTTTGACTCGAACCACCGGTCACAGGCAATCCGGGGTTGAAGAAGGTATCACCGTTGAGATCCCTCAACTCCTTCACACTGCCGTCTGCCATGAGAATGTTTGCCTTCCCGCCATGCACGGCCTGCCAGTCGCGAGTATCCTGAAGGATCAATTTACCTGCCAGAGTGCCCGTTCCTCCCGTGCCAGCGTAATTGACTTCATTCGTCGTCGTGATCAGGTCGCCGATGGATGGAAACTTCGTTGGGAAATACTGGCTGGCCGAATCAGTCACAGTGACGAGTGTGACCCTGCCGCCTGTGCCTCCGGCGGGATCCCAAAAGGCTGGACCATCGTTGGCAGCTTCACCCAAACGGGCACCGGCCACCAACTCGCTGTTGATTGTCGTCACTAAGACCGCTTCGTCGATGTCACCAGCAGCGGAGTCTCCCAGCAGAGGGATATTGCTCGCCGGGACGTCGGACGCCTCAATCATCCGCTGAGTGAGCGGCCCGGTCGTATTATTGACTTCTTTGAAGCCTGTAATACTGGTGGTACTTCCGGTGAAAGGGTTTGGATAGAGAGTCGCCCCACCGATGACGTTCAGTACCGGCGTAGTTGCGGTGCTTGTCGCGAACTTCACACCACTGCGCGACAGGTGCCAGCTTGCGGAATAGTTGGTATTCATCCCCAACTCATTCACCATCTTTTGCGTCGCCAATTTAAGCGTAGAAGTTGTATCCTTCGCAGTGATGCTTGTTCCATCAAATGCGAAAAGATCGGACACATTATACTTTGACGGATCCGGATTACACGCCAAGCGATTACCGTTCGAGGTGTTCTTGTCGCCATTGGCGTCGTTCAGTTTTTCAGTGCCACGGACGGGGTTGGTGGGGCATCTCATCTGATCCGGTTTGCCAGCCTTCAAGCTCACAACGTCGGCGACCCACCCATTCTTGTCCATCAAACCGTCGCGGTACATATCCCATTGCCCCGTCGACAAACGCGTAACGGGATCTTTGGTCGCGAAGACATGCATCGCGATACCAATCTGGCGGAGGTTGTTCTTGCACTGAGTATTACGGGCCGCCTCGCGAGCCTGCTGGATGGCTGGCAACAGCAAGGCAATCAAAATGGCGATGATCGAGATCACCACCAGCAGCTCGATCAACGTGAAACCACGCCGAGCCGCCACCAACGACATTCGCTTCGAGATCTTCATCTGGACTCTCCTTGAGGAAAAACTACTCGGCCGAGCGGACGACCGGATTCGGTCACACATTCCGCTCAACCCCCTGAACCTGGTCGATTCCCTTCATCACTTCGCGATTCCTTCGCTGCTGACTTCTGGCCTGCGCCGCTCGCTAGTTCATCGCGAGCGGCCAGCATTCACCGGCACAACTGTTGAGAGCCGGCTGGAGATTTCGGACGGGACGGTACGAGTCACGCTTGAGGCACTGATGAACCAACGGTGAAGACTTCGCGAAGAGGCGGGACTCGTGATCCGTGTCGTTCGCAACCTTGTTGTTCGCAACTCTGCGAACTCGACTCTCAACGGATCGCAAGCTATCCGGCCGAGATGAAGCCTTGACGAAGAGCCGATGAATTCACCAAATGGTTTGACAGTTCTCGACAGAGCCGCGTAGACATCCCCGCGAAAGCTAACCCCATTCAACAGGATTCATGCCATGAGCAAACCCACGGTCTTATTTCTTTGCACAGGAAATTCCGCCAGAAGCCAAATCGCCGAGGCATGGTTGCGAAAATACGCCGGCGACCACTTTGAAGTCCTCAGCGCGGGGACCGACCCGAAAGGCATCAACCCACTGACCACTGAAGTGATGCAGGAAGTCGGCATCTCGTTGGAAGGACATCGCTCGAAATCCCTCGGCGAGTTCCTGGGCAAGATCACGGTGAATCATGTGATCGTGGTCTGTGGACAAGCGGAACAAGAATGCCCGCGCGTCTGGCCCTTCGCCTTGAAACGACACTTCTGGCCGTTTGATGATCCCGCCGCCGCCGTTGGCTCGCACGAAGAGAAGCTCGCCGCATTTCGACGTGTTCGCGACCAGATTGAAACCCGCATCAAAGAGTGGCTGTTTCAGGAAATCGCCGCCAACGGTGACATCCCTTGATCGAACGACGAATTAACGTCGAGACGGATCTTTCCAGAACCAATCGCCGTCGTCCCAAATCAATCCGATGATCGGAAAACTTGCGGCTCCGAACAGTCCGCCAAACAACAGCACTTCCCCGATGAGTCCTGCGGCGCTCCCCCAAAACGGGGAGAGCACCAGCGTGACTAAGAATGCGACTACCGCTCCGCCAACGCCACCGATCAGCGAATAAACCAGACTTCGCAGCAACATGGCCATTGGTGAGTTCCAGGCTGAATCGTGGTTTCGGATCACAAGCGACCGGAGTGTTCAGCGTTCCCGCTGTCGGTTTCCAAACAGGGCACGGCTAAAGAGAGTGCAGAGCGTCGTGATGATCGTTGCGGTCACCGACCAGGCATTGATTCCCGTGCGCAAGAGCAACGTCAGGGCAACGGCTGCTCCAAACATCTGCGCGGTCCCCAAGAGGAGACGAATAACAGCCCAAAAAAAAGTGTTTCGCTCGGTCATTCGCATCATCCGAGAACTTTGTGGCAGTGCGTAGCGTGTGTTGATGCCCGCTAGGGACGACGCGCGAACAGATAGCGATGGGATGTGAAATTTTGATGAAGCGAGACTTTGGGAGACAGCCTCATCCGTGAGACTTTCGAGATAACTCGTCCGCAGCAAACAGCCGCACGCACAGCAAGCGCAGCGTTTTTCGCAGTTGGGTATTTTGCTGGCACGCGGCGCGATACTCCCGTTGCTGACCGTCATCAGCGAGCGAACTGCTGCGGCCATCAATCACCAGCCGGTGCATCCGACTCAGCAGCGGAATGATCGTGTTCTCGAAATGCTGCCGCAGATCATTCGCGGCCCGCGCGATGTCGCGGCTCAGATAGCGGGCACGCAGCGGATCAATTCGAGAGGCGTTGGACTTGGGCAAGAGCAATGTCCGGGTATCCGACTGCGTCGATACCGGCGATGGATCAGATTCAGGCGACGGCTTCTCAGGTTGCGAGAGCGCCAGCGTCGCCTTGTGAAGTCCCTCGGCCGCCCGCGTGAAGCTCGGACGAAGTTCCAGAGCCTTCTGGAAATGTGTGATCGCGAGTGTCAAATCGCCCAGTTCGACATACACGCTCGCCAAGTTCTCATGGGCCTCGACCAGGTTCGGATTCAGGCGTAACGCTTCTCGAAAGGCCGTCTTCGCGGATGGCCAGTGCTTCAATCGCCGATGAGCGATCCCCAAGTTGTGATAGGCCGCCGCCGTCGGCTGGAGCTTGACGGCTTTCGCGAGCACATCCACAGCCTGCGAAGACTTTTCGAGTTGGTTGTACGCCGCGCCGAGATTCACGAATCCGGCTGACTGCTCCGGAGCGAGCAGCGTCATTTGCACAAAGTGCCACAACGAACCCGCGGCGTCCCCCGAAAGCAGCAACGCTCGGCCCAGGATTTCGTGCAACTCCGCCGTTGGTTCTTCGCTCTTGAGTGCCCTGCGACTGACCTGAATCGCCGGGCCATACTGTTTCTCGCGGACCAGCCGCCGCGCGAACGCCAACGGACTTTCGCCAGTCTCGGTGAGCACCGGATCGTGAACTCGTGCGGAGTCGGGCGTGGATGACATGGACGTGACCTCTACAAAACGGTGCTCATTTCCGGCAGGACGTCCATGTCCGATTCGAGCAACAGGTTGCTGGGCAGCGTGGTCTTGTGCTTGATCAACAGAATTTCGTTGCCACGCTCGTTGAACTGCACCTCGTCCATAAACGAGCGGATCAACATCAAACCACGGCCGGTCGTTCGCTCCAGCGAGTCTTCCGAAAATGGGCTGGGGAGTTGCTCGGGATTGAAACCCTTTCCCTCGTCGCGAATGACGCATTGAAACATGGTTGGCGTGCATTGCGCATCGACAAAGATACGGCGATCGGCATACGGCGATTGAGTCACTCGCTGGCGGCTGAGTTGCTGGAACAGATTCTCGTCCGCCTCGCGCAGTTCCGAATCGAGTTCCAGATTGCCATGCAGATAGGCGTTGACCAGCGCCTCTTCCAGAGCCATTCCGATGCGGAGAACTTGAACCGGATCGCACCGCCAGATCGTGTTGACGGAGTCTCGCAAGTGCGTCGCCAGCGACAGCAGCAATGCCAGCTCGTTCTCGACCACGAACGACGAGTCCTGATGATGCAGTCGCTGCATGACGCGCGACGCCTGCCGGTCGATGTACGTGATGGAAAGCACTCGTTCGACGGTCGCCGCGAGGTCTTGCAGCAGTCGTCGCTTTGGGACATACCCGGCCGCGCCCGCCTCCAACGCCTGGCCAGCCATGTCTTCACTGCCACGCGACGTCATCAGCACCACCGGAATCCGCGGATACTTGCGACGGACCTCCAGCACCAGTTGCAAGCCGTCGAGGCCCGGCATTTGGATGTCCGTGACCATGACGTCGGGACTCTCGATCGACAGTTGCTCGAGAGCGGCCAGTCCGTCGCCGGCATAAACCACGGAGGCTCCTTCGAGCTTCTCCAGCACGGTGCCCGCCAGACGGCGGTCCACCGGCGAATCATCAACGATTAAGAACGTAGGCATGATGGTTCCTGAACAACGGGGGGACTTGGCCGGGACAAAGCGGCTTGCAGACGCACGGCCTCGAATTGCAGTTGGAAGATCGCCGTGGCGAGCGAATTCCAATCGTTCTCTTTCGCCAGCCGCTCGACGAGATAGGCGGCTTCGAAGGTGGGTTTGCCGCCGACGTTGTCGGCCGAGTTCTTCAACGTGTGGGCCGCACGCATCAGCCGATCCGGATCTCGTTCTTTCAACGAACGCTCGATCTCTGCGAGCAGATCGGGGACAAGCTGCCGCACGATCTCAGAGATTTCGCCGAACAACGCCTCGTCGCGGTTCATCCGTTCGAGGGCTGATTCACGTTCCGGCAGCGACTCGCCGGAATCCGTTCGCGGTAAAAAGTCCGCCACAGGCCCCTCAGTGGGGGCGGAGTGACCTGTGGCGGGGCCATTGCCACCGCCGGGAGGACGGTGGCAGGCGGGAATTTGCGGCTCACGTTGACCGACTAATTCATCGGGAGGCCAAGTCGGTTTAAGTTCGTCGTCGATCGACTCGGCCACGGTGTGCTGGGGGCCGTGTCCTCGCAACTGTCCGTCGAGCACGCGCCGCAGTTCGGCGCGCTGAATCGGCTTGATCGCGTAGTCGTCGCAGCCAGCGTTGAGGCAGCGTTCTTTGTCTTCGCTCATCGCGTTGGCCGTGAGTGCGACGATCGGCTCTTGATAGCCTTTCGATCGCAGCAACCGAGTGGCCGAGTAGCCGTCGAGGACCGGCATCTGCATGTCCATCAACACGACATCGAACGGCTGGCCGCGACGGAATTCTTTCCACGCCAAGTCGGCCGCCATCTCACCGTTGTGAGCGACCGTGACTTCAGCTCCCCAGCGTTGCAGTAGGACGCTGATGAGTCGCTGATTATCCGGGCTGTCCTCCGCCAACAGGATGCGGCAGGGCGTCTCAAAGAGAGCGGACTCTTGCTTGCGCGAGGGTTCTTCCTGACACACCGCTTCGCTCGGATTCTCAATCCAGGGCGTGTCGTTCAAAAAGCCGGTGTCGATGACAACTGCGAATTGACTACCGTGCCCGAACTCACTCGCGACCGTCACCTCACCTCCCAGCATCCGCGCCAGCCGGCGGCTGATCGACAGCCCCAATCCAGTGCCGCCGTACTTGCGCGTGGTCGAACCATCGACCTGCGTGAACGGACTGAAGAGCTTGTCCATTTGCTCGCGCGACAGCCCGATGCCCGTGTCGGCCACGACGAATCGCAGTTGCGGCCGATCACTCCGCCGATCCAACACTTCGACTTGCAGCTCCACATGACCGCTCGACGTGAACTTGATCGCGTTGCCAATCAGGTTGATCAGAATCTGTCGCAAACGCGTCGGGTCGGTTCGCACGAAAGCGGGCAGGGGGCTGTCGTACCGCACTCGCAACGGCAGTTGTTTCGCGTCCGCACGGACGCGCATGACAGACAACACATCGGCCACGATTTGCACGGGCGAAATCGGCAAGCATTCCACTTCCAGCTTACCCGCCTCGATCTTCGAGAGATCCAGAATGTCGTTGATGACTTCCAGGAGATGTTCACCGTTCCGCAGGATCGTCTTCAATGCCGAGCGTCGTTCGGTCTCGTCGTTGCCGCCGTCCAGCAAGTTCTCCGCGAAGCCCAGGATGGCGGTCAGCGGCGTGCGGATTTCATGGCTCATGTTCGCCAGGAACTCGCTCTTCGCGGCATTCGCGGCTTCAGCCGTCTCCTTCTGTTGTTGAATCGTGTCGTTCGCCTGACCCAGCAAATGCGTTTGGGCGAGCAACAACGTATGCGTATCCAACAGTGTGAATCGGTCGTTCGGTTCCATCACGACCAGCGGCTCGTAGATCATGCCGCTCGGCCGATTGAGCGCGAACCGAGTCGCTTCCGCCACCTCGCACTCCGCCGGCAGCACCCAAGTCTCATCGGCCAGTTGATTGAGCAAGTCGAGGATTGGCCGTTTGAGAAACAACTCCAAGCCAAACGGTTGACTGAGCCGTTCTTGGAACTTGCCTCGCGAGATGACCCCGATCAATTCACCGTCATCGACGACAAGCACACCGGGCAAGTCCGCATGAGTCTCAAACGCACGCGCCACGACCGACGAACGATCGGTCGGAGCAAGTTGCATGTCCTGTCTCGGAAGCTGAACCAGCGTTGTTGGCGAATCCTCGTGGCCGATGCTGGCGGCAGCGGTTCTAACACCGGTTGTCTTTCCGACGTGCGGCAATCTCATTGAAGCGATCATCAAGCAAGTCTCCGAGTCTCGATGTTTGCTGTATCAGTCCGTCGAACTAATCCTCATCCCAGCAATGTTCGCAAACCCCACCGAGCTTGCCTCGGTGGATTTGGGCTTCTGCACTACGCGGCAGTTCACTCGAATTCATGATCGACGCAGTGCAGAAGCCCGCTAACCACCGAGGCAAGCTCGGTGGGGACGCTTGTTAGAGGACTAATCGAGTTGGCTGACCATCTGGTCGATCCGTTTGGAACAGGCGACCCATTCGCGATACAGCTTGGTGGTGAATTCTTCGCTCTCCGCGAGCGTGGCCGGATCGGGCCGCGCCGCATCCACCAGCCGTTGAGCCTTCGGAGTCACGTCGTATTGAAAATGGTCCATCAACTGCCGAGCGAGTTTCTCGGTGTGTTTGATGAGATCCGGCAAAGTGCGTGGCTCGTCCATCTCGCTGACCCCGGCAATCGACCAGCCGCAATGATGTTCGACCGCCAAAAAGATCAATGAGTGATTCCGTGAAAACTCAATGAAGAGCCGGAACGCGGTAGCGTCCGGTTTGCAGTTGTTCTTGTGTCCGAACCGGACGCTAGCGCGTTCCGGCTGATCAAAGTGAGTGCCATTGGGAGAACGCTCACGGAGCCGCGACGCGCTGCGCTGCCGCTTTCGCTTCCGGCCAATGTGGTCGCCGCGATTCATCAAAAATTGACCTGTTGGAAACCGAAACTACACGGCCTTGGAATCTGATTCGCCTGCGGTATAGCCTCGCCGAACCGCAGGCGCTGGAGCGGTCCCCGATGTCTGACCTGTCTGAATTACCGGACCTTTGGTTACGCGTGGAAGGGGACACCTTCTCGGTTTCTTGCCCCAAGCGTTTTCGTGAACACATTCGGTTTTTCACTGCGGATCGTCTGGTCGCCATCGACGAAGCCATACTGCGCTGGGGTCTATTCGTGGGAGCCGCGCAGGTCTGCCCGCTGCGGTTGGAGTCCTTGCCGACGCACGCTCCGCAATTTGCCATTCGCTTCGACAAACACTCCCGCTGTTGTTTGGTGGGATTCAGCAGCGAGGTCTTTCACAACGGCGAAGAACTCTCGGAACGCACGGTGTTGCTCCGCATCAACGACACAATCATCTGCGACCCCTACCTGCTGCGAGTGATCCCGCCCCCCGATCCCTCAAGCCTGCTGCAAGGCATGGTCGAACAAATCCTGCCCGCGAATGCCGGCGCTTCCGGGTTCGCGGACGCGGAGACGGATTTCTTGCTCAACGTCCGCTGAGCGAACGGTTCCGAAAAGGAGTCCCGCGTCATGGAGGATCTTTGGTTCGGGATCGCGATCAACGTGAGCGCGTCCGCAGCATGCGGCTACGCGGTGCGGCAGTGGAGTCGTCAATGGCCGCTGCCCTGGGTGGACGTCGCGGGAGTAGTGCTGGCCACCGCACTGGTGTCGTACATCGCCTTCGTCTGGGATCATCCGTGGCTGGCGAGTTGGTTGCCGTTCTCGAACTTGATCATGCTGGGGAACTGGCTGCCGATATTCGCCGCCGTGCTGATCGGCTTGACGTGTCGCCGATTACGGGGCCGTCCTCGATCCCGAACCATCGCCGTCGTGTTCTTGACGGTCGCCGGACTGGGAGCTTTGGTTCGGCCGCTGTTCGGAGTTGCTCCCACCTGCGAGAACCGTTGGGACGGAGAGATCTGTTTGCAGTCCACCTCGCAGACTTGCAGCGCAGCCTCGGCGGTGACGGCCTTGCGGCGCGTGGGTGTTCATTCCTCCGAAGCGGAGATGGCTCGGCTCTGCCTGACACGTCAGGGCACGCACTGGTCCGGTCTTTATCGTGGGCTGAAGAAGAAATTGCCGTCGGGTTGGCGAATCGAGTTTTTGCACGCCAAGACGCTCGCGGCTCTTCACACCGTCTCGCGCGATGAGCCGGCGATCCTGACCGTCGAACTTCCGCCAGACGTTCCTGCCGCCTGGAAATACCGACAAGAGAACGGCTGGCTGCCGGGCGTTTCGCACTCAGTCGTTTGCCTCGGCCAAGCCGATGACAACCAGTGGCTAATCGCCGATCCCGCGAACGGTCTCGAACGCTGGACCACGGACGATTTGCTCTTGCTGTGGCAGGGACAGGGAATGCGGCTGACACGTTGATTGGCGTGCGGACCGCCTTCGCTGGTGGCATTGGGACGACTCGTACAGTTTTCACATGCGGCACATCTTGGGAATGCTGAAAAGCGGCACGAACGTCCGTTAGCTGGCAATTCGGAGACTCTCGGGCAGCCACCGAATTCGTGAGGGCTTGTCGCAAAACGTGGGGCACGTTTCCAACGTGCCCGTGTTCGTCGGGGTTTGAGCACGATGAAATCGTGCTCCACGACTTCTTTCGACAAGCCCGTGAGAGTTCGGTTTTCACCAGACGAACTGAAGTCTCACGACTTCAGCTACCTTTTGCCGCTCCAGAAATGAACCAGCCTTCCGAGGCTTTTCAGCTTCGGAAGGCTGATCAAATTTGGCCACTCAGCGATTTCACGCCAGGCGGATCAGAATCCTCCGCCGATTTGCAGGCTCTGCGACAACAATTCGGCGGCCGTCAGCAGCGACAGGCCTTGAACCGGAGTCAGCACTCCAGCAGAGGTCAGGGCTTGAACCTCATTCTTGAAGGCTCCGATCATGTTGTAGGCCACCTTCGTCTTGCCCTTATCGAGTTGATCGAGCGCGTGCTCCAGTTTCTTCAACAGCGAGTTGGTCTGTCCCTTGTTGAGTGCCCCTTGGGAGTTCAGGTTTTGAACCGCGGCCTGCAACTGGATGATCTGCTCCGATGGCGACAGCACATGAATCGAAACCGAATCAGAGTCAGTGAGCGCTCCCCCGGAGCCGGTGTTGCCCAGATCGTCGGCGACGATCGAGAGCGTGTCCGTGCCGTGGAAGTTGAGGTTGCCGAGGTAGGTTACTCCCGCAGCCAGCGTGGCATTCACCGCCGCGATCGGTCCCTGAAGCACGACCGCTCCGGTGCCGTTGTTGAGGACTTGAGCCGCGACCAGCCCACCAAGGATGTTGGTCGGAACGGTCAGCTTGCCCGAGCCAACCGACAGAGTGACCTGCATCACGCCGGTCCCTTCGTTGACATCGACGTCGGTCACCGCGATGCCGGTGACGGTGACGCCGAGATCCTCGACGGTCGTCTGGAGGCCGGGGACCGTCAGCACTGGCGCATCGTTGACCGCATCCACCGTGATGTTGACCGTCGTCGTGGAAGTGCCTCCCTTACCGTCCGTGATGGTGTAGGTGAAGCTGTCACTGCCATTGAAGTTGAATGCTGGCGTGTAGGTGAAGCTGCCATTGCCGTTGTTTGCCAGTGTGCCATGACCGACTGCGGTGGTGCTGATGATCGTTCGCGAATCCCCGTTGGGATCCGAGTCGTTTGTCAGGACGTTGAACGTGACCGCAGTCTCTTCCGTGGTGCTCACATTGTCGGTGACAGCGACCGGTGGAGCATTATTGATCGTCCCCGGCGAACCGATCTCATTCGCGTCCGTCAGAGCAATGAAGGCTCCATTGATGCTGGCAACGCTCAGTTGCGAGATGGCGGCGATGTTCAAGCCGGCCGCGTTGTCAAAGGTCGCGAACGAGGGGCCTGCGGGAGATGCTCCGAAGGTCACGCCGGCTTTCAGCGTGCCGGTGCTGGTGTAGAGATTGACGGCGTCGCCGCCAGTGCTCAGCCCGACGCCTCCGCCGGTGTAGTTTCCAATCTGAAGGCCCGCCGGGGCGTAAGCGCTGAACCAAGTGGAGCGGAAAGCGGCCGACTTGCCCGCGAGATCATTCGTTTCGAGGAAGATCACCGACTCACCGGGCGCGATGCTCGTGATGCCGTTCAGGGCGACCGACGCAGCGAAGGAACCCGAGCTGTCGTCCATCTTCCAACCGGTGATGTCGATCGCGAAGGCGGTGGAGTTCGTGACCTCAAACCAATCGGCGGCGACGGGGCTGTTGCCGCTCGACCACGGTGCCACTTCGGAGACGAACAGTTTGCCGACGGTACCGGGCGAGCCAATCTCATTCACGTCGTTCACGGCAACGAGGGCACCGTTGACACCCACCGCGCTCAATTGCGAGACGACGGTGTTGTTCAGCGCGGCCGCGTTGTTGAAGGTTCGGAATGTGACCGTGGGAGACACGCCAAACGTCACATTGGCCTGCAAGACGCCGGCGCTGTTGAAGAGGTTGACGGCGTCGCCGCCAGTACTCAGCCCGACCCCTCCGCCACTGTAGCTGCCAATCTGAAGACCCGCTGGACCGCTCCCGCCGAACCACGTATTCAGGAAGGCCGTTCGAGCGGCGGTGAGGTTGGCGGTCTCCACGAAGATCACCGACTCGCCGGGAGCGATGCTGGTGACGCCATTCAGAGTCACCGCTGCGGCGAAGGTGTTCGAGTTGTCGTCCATCTTCCAGCCAGTGAGATTCACGGCGCTGTTGCCGGTGTTCGTGATCTCAAACCAATCGGCACCAATGGGGCTGTTGCCGCTGGACCACGGAGCCACCTCGGAGATGAACAGAGACGGGTGAGAAGGGTCTTCATTGATCACATCGGTGACCGCGAGTGAATAGGCGGCGGTCGCATCCGGCGTGGTTCCAACGGTCAGGTCATTGACCTCCACGGTGACGCTGTAGCTGGACTTGGTTTCGAAATCGAGATTCGTCCCCGCCTTGAGATACAGCCCAGTGCTGTCCACCTCGAAGAAGAGGGCGTCCGTTCCGGAGACGCTCAAGTTGTTCGTTCCAAGTCCGTCATCGGTGACGATGACGTCCGCCACCTTGATGCGTGTGACGGTGCTAGTGTTCTCGACGATCGAACTGACCTGATTGGTCAGCGTGAGAGCCGTGGGAGCTTGGTTCGGGACAGAGGACGGTGCATAGACCCAAAGCTGCGCGTGATCGAAATCTCCGCCGCCGTTCTCGCTGACGACGTACAAAAAGCCGTTGCCGTCCATCGTCAGACCTTCGTGCTGCTGGGCCGGAACGGACAACGGATTACCGGGATCGGAGACGATCGTCAGTGAACTGAAAACGTTTCCAAACCGATCAACGTTGACGATCTTCCCCTCTTCCTGGCTGAGCAGCAGCAGGTTGCTGAAATCGGCACGCCCGGTCAGCGGTGACAGGTTCGAGAGAGCGAACACATCCGCCAAGTCCAGCAGGTTGACCAGGGCCGGATCGAACAGGTTGGTCGAGTTCACGCTCGTGGGCGAACCGTTGGTCGCGGTCCCCGCATTGAAGTCGATACCCGTTTGGAAGACCCCTTGCGGCGCAGTCTCCTTGACGGCGATGAAGCCGCTCGTCAGTGGGTCGTAGGAGATCCCTTCAATACCGATGTTGGGGACGAACGTGCCGAGATCAACAGTGAGTACGTCGCCTCGCGTGAGCGTCGTGCCGGAAACGTAGGTCAACAAGCTGACCTGCCGGTCGCGCTCTTCAATCATCACGAACTGGCCGCCGCCGACATAGGTCAGTCCTTCCGGGTCATAGAACTCCGTCCCTTGTGGGCTGCCGCCGAGAGCCAACGTCATGGAGTCAATCAACTGCCCGGTCTTCGTCACCTGCACGATCGACGTTCCACCGTCGCCGACGACGAACAGCGTGTCGGTGTCCCAGTTGTAGGTCACCGCCGAGACTTCCTGAGCCAACAGGCTGTTGGCGGGCGGAGTGGTCCGTGTCGGTTCGGGCAGATCGAACCGCCCGACGCGGACGTAGGTCGAGAGATCTATCGAGGTAAACGTGTTGCCTGGAGAACCAGTCTCGGCACCATTCGACGCAAGGAATCCCCCCTTGGCCCCGGCGACACTCAGACTGGAGACGGTCGGCAGCGGAAGTGTCGCGCTCCCCAGGCCGGCAGTGTTCTCGAAAGTGGCGGTGGCCGCGGCCGCGCCGAAGCCGACGCCAGTGATCCTGGTTCCGCCAGCATCGAAAAGATTCACCGCATCGCCCGAACTGCTGAGTCCCACACCCGAGCCTCCATAAGCCCCAATGAGAATTCCGGAAGGGGGAGTTGGACTCCCAAACCAAGCGGACGAGAAGGCCGCGATGATCGCCGCGTCGGTCGTGCCGGCGGCATTTCCCTCAAAGAAAACCGCCGACTCGCCGGCGGGAATGCTCGTCACTCCGCGAAGCGCCACCGCTGAGGCGAATGAGTTCGAGCTGTCATCAAACTTCCAGCCGCTGATATTCACAGCGCTGGCACCGATATTCGTCACTTCAAACCAGTCAGCGGCATAGGTGCCGTTACTACTTCCCGATGGATGCACTTCGGAGATGACGACCTGTGCCGACAACAGCTCGCGCGGCTCCAACGATTCAAGCATCCGCGGGCAAGCGATGTCTTGCGTCGAGCGTCGTCGCTTTGCGTAACGCCCATTGCCACGGGTGAAGAGCTTGCGAAAGAAGGAAGCATTAAGAAACGACATAGTGACTCCTCATGAGTGAATGACTCGCGGGCCAACATGGCCACGCAATCGAAAGGTGCTCGCGTTTTACTCAGCAACGTGAGGATCACGAGTACGCTTGGTGAGGATCACTTGGTCGTTCGATGAATTCCTGAAGAGGCTTACGAGAGACCGGTATCGGAAACCAATCAATGGCTCATGTAACGGCCTGACGAAAGAAGGCCGCCTCGGCGTTCGACAATGGATCGGTGCAATCGAATCGAGTCATCGAGGCGTGACAGCAACGTGCGGAGACAAAGATGTTGGCGATCCCACCAACGTCAGTGACACGCAACAACGGGTTTTCGAAGGCGGCAGCTCACGTCCGGTCGACCGGCATCACGGAGGTCAAACTCGATCGCGCGAATGCAATCGAGCAGCCTGCCCATCAGAAATGGTTTGCGAAGGTAGCGAAACACGCAGGACGCTTCGCGAAGCTGGGCGACATTTTCATCCGCCGTGTAACCCGTCAGGATCACGTTGGGATTGCACTGCGGGCCGGATTCTTCGGACAGGTAGTCCAGCAAGCCCTCGGCACCGCCCCAAGGCATGTCCACAGAGGCGACAATCACGGCGGGGAACTCGTGGTGAATGATCGACAAGCACTCCACGCCGCCGGACGCGGTGAGCACTCGGTAGCCGCACCGACTCAAATAGTGTTCGTACAACTTGTCCAATTCGCGATCGTCGTCCGCAATCAAGATCGTTGGTGACATCACAGTGGTCCTTTCAAAGTGGGAAGTGGCAGCCTGACCGATCTTGCCCGAGGAACATGAAATCGCGGAGAACGCCGTCTTAATTCTGGTCGAGTCCGCGATGGCGATCCTTGCTCGAAAACACGATTCAGAGCCGCTACCACCTGACGATCGGAACCGGTGCCGTGACCAGCGTGATGAGCCACGCGATCAGTCCGTCGCGCCATCTTCGCCGATGTCACAAAGCCCCATGAATGTCATCGAGTTCGAAGGATCTCTGGCCTGGTCACTCAGTTGCCAATCAACCCGCCGAACTGCCGCACCGCTTCATAGACGACCGTGTTCGCCGTGCTCGCGAGGTTCAAGCTGCGCACCACTTCGTTCATCGGCAACTTGAGATTGTTCGCGAGATGCTCGTTGCGGATCGACTCCGGCAACCCGCGCGTCTCGCTGCCGAACAGCAGGATGTCGCCGCGCTGAAAGTCCGCGTCCCAGACCATGCGAGTCGCGAACTTCGTCAAGCACCAGATTCGTCGTCCTGGCAATCGCTCGCGAACTTCGTCGAAGGAATCGACCGCTTCCCAATTGAGATGTTGCCAGTAATCCATGCCCGCTCGGCGCAGATGTTTTTCATCGAGCCGAAAGCCCAGCGGACGGATCAGCCACAGCTTGGCTCCGACGGCGACACAGGTGCGGCCAATGTTGCCCGTGTTCTGCGGGATGTCCGGCTGGTAAAGGACGACGTGCAATAACGGTTCTGGATTTGTCATGGCGAACGGAGTTGTCTCGATGCGACCTGCACACGGCAACCGAAACGGTGGGTAGCATGTTCGCCGACAGGTCTTCCATTCGTCGTCTCCTTTGATTCGTCGGGCTCCTGAATTGCCTATTCGGAGGAAGAGCCCGACGAATCGAAGGAGACGACGAATTGGGTTTACCGAGAACGTTGGCGAATGTCGTCGAAGCTGTCGCGTCGGGAGAGTCGGCCGTTCTCGAAAACTGTTTGGAGCAGATCAGGAGGATTCGGTAGTTCGGACTCACGCACCGTTCGCAAGTTCCCGTCGTCGTCGCGGATCAATTTCAATCGCCCTGCCTTCGACTTCTTACCGCCGTCGGTCACGGGGCGTTTGAAGACATCCCGTTCCTGATCGCCAACAACGATCGATGAGCACTTGAACGCGAACCGTTGAGTGTCGCGATTCAGTTTCTGAAGCAACCCGCCGCCTGAGCCAAACGCGATGTTGTCGGCCGACCAACCGGCATCCTTCATCGCCGACAAGATCTTGCCCAGCATCGTGAAGTCGATGCCGTCCCCTTGGATCACGCGCACCTTGGGATGCAGCACTCGAAAGCCGAGCGAATTAGTGGTCGTCCCGAAGGACTCGCCCAATCGTCTCAACACTTCAACGACAATGGTTGGCGGATCACCCGAATCAGGCCGCACGACAAGCACGCCATCACGGGCCAAGACAATATCCTTGAGCGCGTCACCCCAATAATCGCTGCACGCGCGGAAGATATCGAAGCTGTCGCTGACGCATGCGACGAGTCCCGTCGGGTACTGCGTCAGCATGTTTCGCATTGCGTCGAGCTCTCGCTCTTCGCCCCAACTGGTGATCGTGCTGTGTTCGGCTGCCGGGATGCTAAAGCCGGCCATCTCGCAGCCGTAGAACTGCCGAGCCAGCAGCAAACCAGGAATTGTGTCGGTCCCCTGAAAGTTGACGAGATGCGCCGCTCCGCCGAGCGCCGCTTGCTCTGGGCAGGTCACGCCTCGAAAGCCGAAGTCGTGCAGTTTGAATCCGATCAAACTCGGATCGCCGGTCTCACGCAGGAACCGCAGCAGCACTTGCTTCATCGCTCGGCTTTGCGTGGCGACGGTGCTGGGATACCAGACTTGAACGAGCAACGTCTCCAACCAATTTGTCAGCCAGTACGCTTCGTCGTCGGTGTTCTCGACGGTCATCAGCACGTTGCTTTCGGGGACGATCGTCCCTTCCGGCACCGCTTTGATGACGATCGGCAATCGGCCGCCATGCTTGTCGAGGATGTGCTGCCAGCCGACTCGGTTGAAGACATCGCCGCCGAAGTGTTGCCGAAACAGCGACTCCGCCGCGTCGAGTTTCGCGGCCGTGACGACCTCACCGGCCAGATACCGTTCGAGAAAATACCGCAGCCCAAAGAAGCAGACCTCCGGATAGGTGCTGCCTGAGCGCGACTCGAAGTACGAATAGACTCGCCGAGTCCCCGGCGGGTATTGCTTGAAGTGCGAGACCTTGTAGCTGTCGGTCAGCCAGCAGATGTTGTTGAGCCAGTCGTGCATGTGGAGTGCCCAGCGTGCGCCTGATCGCTGATGAGTGAAACGTCCGGTGGAAAACTAACCCGAAGCGTGAGCGAGGGCGAGCGTCCCTCTGTCAACGCTCCGTTGATTCTGGCAACATGCCCGACCAGATTGCCGATCCATCCTCGTTCGCAGTTCGCGTGACCCCATGCGTATCCTCACGGCTGCATTTGTGCTGATGCTGCTCTACATGCACGGTGACGGCACTTTGCTCGACCAACCGTTGAGCATGTTTCGTGACGGCGGCCAGCGGTACTTCGGCGAGATTCTGTTTCTGATGCTGGGCATGATCGGCAGCCTCCTGATCCGTCAGTTGTTGGTCGCTGGGAGCTATGCGAGCGTCACGGTCTTGAGCTTCTCGTTCGCGCTGCTGCTGGTCGTGGCGATCACGCCGTCCGTCGATCGGCTTCACGACGTGTGTGCGTTCGGGCTGCTGGGCCTCGTCGGAGGCTATTACACCGTGTGGTTGGGCTTGGAGAAACCGAACTGGCTTTGGCCGCATCTCGCCGCGCTGACGATCGTCGTACTCGGTGCCTGGTTCGGCGAGTACGGCTTCTGGCAGAAGTCGTTCATCCTTTACGTCGTGCTGCTGATCAACGTGCAGTACTCGCGCATAACGCTGATCTCCTGGCGGCAGAGCTTTGATTTGTCGGAGATCGCGAGTTGGGGCGGGCTCCGAACCTGGTCTGTGCTGTTTGTCCTGGTGTTGTGTCATGCCCACCGTGACGCCAGGAATCTCGATTTGCCGCTGAGCATGTTTCGTGACGGCGACCAGCGCTACATCGGAGCGATCCTGTTTCTGCTGCTGGGCGGGATCGGAGCGATTCAGGTCCGAAAGCTTTTGAGCCTGCGAGCGTATGCGGGGGTCGGCACCTTGGGCATGGCGTTCGTGTTGCTGTTGATCGTGGCTCTGACGCCGTCCAATGGAGGCTTCCACATACTCTGCGCGCTGGGGCTGCTGAGTCTCGTCGGGGTCTACTACACGATGTGGCTGAGATTGGAAAAACCGAACTGGCTCTGGCCTCACGTCCTGCTGACGGCGGTCATTCTGTCCGGTGCGATCTTTGGAGCCTATGGGTTCTGGCAGAAGGGGTTTATTCTCTACCTGCTGTTGCTGCTCAACGTGCAATACTCGTTCTTGAAGCACATCTGCCCGGCCACAGGTGTGCGATACACGCTGATCCCCGTTGCCAACAAACGGCTGCCGCCTCGCCGAACGGTTTATCACTTGGATCGCGAAGGGTGAACTTCATGCTGAGTCGAATTGTTCGTTGCGGGTGCGTCCTGCTGTGCTGGTCCGTGCTGTTGGGGACCGCATTGACACAAGACAAATCGCAGGATGCGGCGGACAAGGACTACTCGGCCGAGCTACCTCGGATCGCATCGAAGTCGCCGGAGGATTCGGTCAAGGCGATGAAGCTCAAGGCCGGCTTTCACGCCGAGATCGTCGCGGCCGAACCGCTGATCCGCTCGCCAATGGCGATGGACTTCGACGAATTCGGCCGGGCGTTTGTCGTCGAGCTTCCCGAATACAACCAATACGGCAGCGCAAAGCCACACGGCAAAGGAGCGATCAAGTTGCTGGAGGACACGAACGGCGACGGTCGCTTCGACAAGGCGACGGTCTACGTCGATGACCTCAACTATCCGACAGCCGTCGCCTGCTGGGACGGCGGCATCCTGGTCGGTGTCGCACCGGACATCCTCTTCTGCAAAGACACTGACGGAGACGGCAAGGCCGACATCCGCAAGAAACTCTTCACCGGCTTCGGAATGGATAAGGCCGGCGAAGGGATGCTCAATTCGATTCGCTGGCGAATCGACAATCGGTTTCACATTCCGACCGGCTTGGACGGTGGAGAGGTTCTGGCGATTGGCGAGCCGGAGGGCGTCAGCCCCCGGACGACTCCGAATGCTCTGGCGGCAAACAGTCCGGGGGCTGACGCCGCCCGGCTCGCCAAAGATCGCGTGATCAACGTCCGCGGCCAACACCTCCTTCTTGAACCGCGGGGGATGACCCTCACCGCCACCAGCGGTGGCGGCCAGCACGGCATGAGCCTCGACGATTGGAGCCAACGAGCATTCGTCTGCGGCAACAGCGAGCCGGTGCATCTCATCATGTACGACGGCCAATACCTCGCGCGGAATCCGTATCTGCAAGCTGCCGCTGCCGCGATCAACATCGCTCCGGAAGGAAAATTCACGAAGCTGATGCGGATCAGCGATGTTGAACCGTGGCGAGTCCTGCGGACTCGGCTGCGAAAGAAAGGAATCATCCCCGGCTCGGATGAAGGGGGCACTCCGTCCGGCTTCTTCACCGGCGCGACCGGCATCACCGTCTATCGTGGCGATGCCTGGCCGGCCGAGTATCGCGGTCAACTCTTCGTCGGCGAGGTCGCGAACAACCTCGTGTACCGCGCACGACTCGAACCCAACGGCGTCGGCCTGACCGCGCATCGAGCCGACACCGACGCCGAGTTCCTCGCATCAACAGACAACTGGTTCCGCCCAGTGCAGTTCGCGAACGCTCCCGACGGGACGCTGTATGTGATCGACATGTACCGCGAGCTGATCGAGGGAGCCGCATTCCTCGCTCCGCAAATTCTGAAACACATGGACGCCAGCGCCGGAGCCGACAAGGGCCGCATCTATCGCATCGCTCCCGACGGCTTCCGATTCAAACCCGCTCCACGTCTCGGCGATTTGCCGACTATTGAACTGGTCAAACTCTTCGAGCATCCGAACGGCTGGCATCGCGACACGGCCTCGCGGTTGATCTATCAACGGCAGGATCGAGCGGCGATCGAGCCGCTGCGACAAATGGCGATGACATCGAAGTCTGCTCTCGCGCGAGTGATGGCGATGTACTCGTTGCATGCGCTGTCGGCGCTGGACCCTTCGCTCGTTATCACCGCGCTCAGGCGAGCCGAAGGGCGTCAGCCCTCGGACGATTTGCGAACGACGAAAGATGTCCGGGGGCTAACGCCCGCCGGCTCGCCGGAAGAGCGTCAGCATTTGCTGCGTCTCGCGGAATCTTTTGCCGATCAAGCCGAAGTCCGCGAGTCGGCGCTGCCTCTCGCAAACGATCCCGATTTGCGAGTCCGCTACCAAGCGGCCTTCACACTCGGAGCCTTCAACGGCGACGCGGCCACGCAGTCGCTGAAAACACTCGCCGCGCGAGACGGTGCGGATTCGTGGATGCAATTGGCGATCCTCAGTTCGGTGGGCAATCGCCGCGGTGAGTTTCTGGCCGCGCTGCTTTCCGACCACGGGGCCCGTAAGACCGCTCACGTCCGAACGCTGCTGAGTTCCATCACCTCTCAAATCGGAGCTGCGAATGCGAAGGACGATCTCGCGCTGTTCGTGCGGCAAATCGACAGTCTTTCGGCCGATGAGAAGCCGTTGGCCGAAGAGCTCGTGAAGAGTCTGGTCAGCAAACAACCGGCCGTCCGCGATTTGTTGGCCGGCGCGACGGGGGGAAAAGCGACCGCGATTCTCAATGCGATGATTCGGGATGCTCAGATGGTGGCCCGTGATGAGAAGAAAGCTCCGGCCGACCGAGCGGCTGCCGTGCGGACGCTTGCGACCGCGAACCTCGCTGAATTGAAAACGCTCTTTGCCGAATTGCTCCAATCGCGTCAGCCGCAGCCGGTGCAAGCGGCGGTCCTGGAAACGCTCGCTCGGTTCGACAGCCCCGACGTTCCGCCGTTGGTCATCACGGCGTGGCCTTCGCAGACACCACAGTTGCGAGCGACGTCCGTCGAAACGCTGTTCACTCGGCCGAAGTGGGTCGTGGCGTTTCTGGATGCCGTCGAGAAACAAACGATCGCCCGCGCCGATCTCGATCCGGCTCGCGTCACGCTGCTTCAGAAACACAACGATGTCCTGATTCAAACTCGCGCCACCAAACTCTTCGCCGGAGCCACACTCGCGCGGCGGCAAGAGGTCGTCGATGCGTATCAGAAGTCGCTCGAACTGAAGGGGGACGTTGATCGCGGTCGCGCTCACTTCCGCAAGACGTGCGCGGCGTGTCACAAGCTCGAAGGTTTTGGCGAATCGATCGGTGCGGAACTCAACGCGATTCGCGACCGAGGCACCGCTGCCGTGTTGCTCAACATTCTGGACCCGAACCGTGAGGTGAAGCCGCAGTTCTTGAACTACGTCGTCCAACTCGACAGCGGCCGCACGCTGACCGGCATGATCGTCGCCGAGACCGCCAACAGCTTGACGCTCCGCAAACCGGACAACACCAGCGAAACCATCCTGCGAGTCAACATCGACGAACTCAAAAGCACCGGCCTGTCGTTCATGCCCGAAGGCTTGGAGAAGCAACTCGACATCGCCGCAATGGCTGACGTGTTGGCGTATTTGAATTCGATCAAGTGACATGTCACCGGGAATCCTCTTCCCGATCCAAACCAATGAGTGACCCCAAAAGGTTGTGAGCAAGGTGTGGGGCACGTTTTCAACGTGCCTGAAAATGAGCACGATGAAATCGTGCTCCACGACTGCACACAGCGTTCAACCGCCGCATCGAGAGACCCCATGAAGATCCTGTATTTGTCGTGTCACGAGGTTCTCGAATTCGACGAAATCTCCATGTTGTCCGACATCGGCGTGCAGGTGTTTTCCATCGGGGCCTATCTCGATCCCGCGAGTCCGAGCGGAAGTGGCTTGCGACCCGCTCTGCCGGACTTGTGCCGGGACGAAGAGGATCTGCGGGCCTATCACGAACTGATCAAGCCGGGTGCCGATGGACCGTTGTGTATGACACCTGAGTTCGTTGCGCGCTTTGATGCCGTCATCGTGATGCACATCCCCGAATGGATTGAAAACAACTGGAAGGCGTTCGGCGACGTGCCGGTCATCTGGCGGACGATCGGGCAGTCCTGGCCGAGCATCGAGAAACACCTGCAACCGTTTCGCGACGCCGGGATGAAGATCGTCCGGTACTCACCGCGCGAACGATGCCTCGAAGGGTATTGCGGCGAAGATGCGGTCATTCGATTTGGCAAACCGACCGAATTGGCTATGCCGTGGACAGGGACGAATCCGCGGGTCGTCACTTTCAATCAGAAGATGCGCGGCCGGGCCGATCGCTGCTGTTACGACGTCTTTCGTGAGGCGACAGCTCCGTTTGACTGCGACCTGTTCGGCGGCGCAAACGAAGACGTTCCCGACATCGCTCGCGGTGTCGTCTCGCAGGCTGAGCAACATCAAATCCTGAGTGACCGCCGCGTCTACTTTTTCACGGGGACTTACCCGGCGAGCTATACGTTGGCCTTTATCGAAGCCTGGTTGGCAGGGACTCCCGTCGTGGCGATTGGACCTCGGCTCTGGGAGAACTTCCCGGAATATCACGGCGAGCTCAACGAGATTCCGGACCTCATCCAAAACGGTGTGAATGGATTCGTCAGCGATGACATCGCCGAGCTGCAACAGCACATTCGCCAGTTGCTCGATGACGACGAACTCGCGCATCGAATTTCGCAGGCGGGGCGGGAGTCGGCCAAGCGTCTCTTCGACAAGACCGTCATTCAGGAGCAGTGGCGAGAATTTTTGAAGCGGCATGTTCCGCTGACGAAACCGCGGCGAGCTGCAATCGGACACAGAGACATGGCTGATTGTGAGGCATTCATTTCTGGGCGAGGTTGGTTCGATCAGCGTTATCGGACTCGGCTCGATGGACGCTTCCCGACGATGAAGCTGGCACTCAATTTGTTTCTGCAACGCCAGGGACGCACGATCGTCGAAACCGGCTGCGTTCGTTTGGCCGATGATTTCGGAGCGGGGTGCTCGACGGTTCTGTTTTGTGAGTTTCTGCAACGCTACGGCGGCTGTCTGTTGAGCGTCGACAACAACCAAGATCATCTTGAGCTGGCGGCAGAACTGACTGCGGAATGGCTGTCGACGAGAGAGCTTTTTCTGGGGGACTCTGTCTATTTTCTCGAATCGACCGTCCGAGCTTATGCGCGGTTTCCCGGAACGATCGACCTGTTGTATCTCGACAGTTTCGATTACCCGCTGCATCAGATTTTGGAAGCGTGTGCTCGGGACGGACTGAACCCGGTTGACGACGAAGCGATCGCGGCGCGGTATCCAGAACTTGTGCTCCCGCCACAAGAACACTGCTTGGCGGAACTGAGAGCCGCTGAATCGCTGCTCAACGAAGACAGCATCGTTTTGATTGACGACAACGAATTGGCCGGCGGCGGGAAAAGTCGGCTGGCTCGCAAACAGTTGCGAGATTGGGGCTGGACCTGTCTGCTCGACTTGCAACAGACCATTTGGGTTC
Organism: Planctomyces sp. SH-PL62; assembly: GCA_945905295.1. Taxonomy (GTDB): domain Bacteria; phylum Planctomycetota; class Planctomycetia; order Planctomycetales; family Planctomycetaceae; genus SXKJ01. Next base: position 53,551 of record CAMDPX010000014.1, read on the forward strand.
CGGGCCGAGCGGGAAGTAACGGTATCGGAAGTTGCTAACGCGGCGATCGCCCTCAACAAATCGCCCCCACTGAGCTTGCCTCAGTGGCTCGCGGGCTTTTGCACTACGCGCCGCATATCCGATGAAAGAGGTCGTAGTGCAAAAGCCCGAATCCACCGAGGCAAGCTCGGTGGGGTTTCGGAGCTTCGGTTAGTGTTTGGTGAATAGGATATTGTCGAAGTTTCCCTCGTCGCCAAGTTCGGCGAACAGGTGGCTTAGTTGAGAGATGGGGTAACGGACGAATTCCGTCGCACGCCATCTCCAGAAGTACGACCAATACGATGCGGCGATGTCGATGAACTCGCGCTGGCTGAGTCCGGATCGCTGAATTCCGTAGGGCCAGAATTCGGCGAAGACGGGAATATCGCGCGAGAAGAGTTGTTTCCCCCCTGCGAAGACCTGGCCTTCGTGACCTTGAGTGTCGATCCACGCGAGCGAGACCTCGTCGCAGGGTTGCAGGGCATGGACCAGCAAGTTGTCGATCGTCTCCACCGGCACTCGGATCACATCGCGCTGCGACTCATCACAGCGGTCAAGCGGTCCCGCTGCCGCATGGCCGTTGCGGATGCGATGATCGCCGAAGTTGACGGGGCTTAATTCGAACTCCATCGTCCCCGCGTGATCCGATGCGCCGCCGCACAACGCCCGGTAACGGTCCTCCGAAAACCCATTCTGCCGAGCGTTGTGAACCAGCAGCGAGTAGTTGCGCGGATCGGGTTCGATCGCCACGGCGCGGGCGAATTCTCCCTGGCAGAGCATGCCAATCGAAATGACCCCCATGTTCGCGCCAATGTCGAGAACGGTTCCCTGTCCCTGGGGCGGCAATCGGTGAGAGGATCGCAAGAACGAAAGAACGAGTGCGACCCAGACGGCCTCGAATTCGCGGTTGACGTACAAACTGCGGCCGATGATTTGGTCGGAGGTGAAGACCGTGAGCCGTCCTTGGCGGGTCGGAACCGTAATCCGTTCTCGGAACTTGCCGGCCCATTGCCAACGCCATTCTCGAGAGCGTTGCTGCCAACGCGCCAGTCGCTGTCGAAAACGGTCTGATGTCAGCATGTGCCGATCACTTTCATTAGGCGAGCGGGGCGGCGTCAGCCCCCCG
>CAMDPX010000015.1 GCA_945905295.1 Planctomyces sp. SH-PL62
CGCGCGACGTCCGAAGTCTCACGACTCCGGCTACAAGCTCGTGATTCCGGTTGTGGAGTTGGCGTATCCATGCGGAGGTTCTCGCTCTGATTTGGGAAGTAACGCGGTCAGGGTGTGGTTACCAAAAATGCTTGCACTTGGTGCAGCGCCAATTCTGAAATCTCATGGTCAGAAACCAAAACCCGACTCCCCATCCGATGTTGGTGCCGACCACGCCAACACGGCTCCAAAACTGGTCGCCTTGGAAAAACACCAAGGCCAACACCAATTGCGTGATGGCATTGAGGACAAACAAAAGCACGCCCAGCGGGCGGAGCCAAGAATAATTCTTGATCTCGGTCGCTCCGCACTTCGGGCAAACAGTTTCAGGGGTTGAGGACATGATCGCTTTCAGTTCGTGTTGTTGGAGCTATTCGGCAATCACGGACGCGGCGTCACGTCCCACAGCTTCACTGTCCGATCCCAGCTTGCCGACGCCAGCCGTTTCCCGTCCGGGCTAAACGCAACGCTCGTGACCATGTCGGCATGCCCTTTCCACGTGAGCGTCTCCTGACCACTCGTGGCGTCCCACACCTTCACCCTCCCATTTCCATTGCCCGCTGCCACCCGCTTTCCGTCCGCGCTAAACGCCACGCTCAAGGACTCGCTGGTATGCTGCAACGCGAGCGTCGCCTGACCGCTCGTAGTGTCCCACACCATCACCGTCTTATCGTTGCTTGCCGACGCCAACCGTTTCCCGTCCGGGCTAAACGCCACGCTCACAACTTCGCGGGGGTGTCCTTTGAACGTGAGCGTCGGCTGACCCGCTTCGTGTACCTGCGGAGCTTGCGCCTGCTCTTTGACCGGAGCGGCGGAGTCGGCCTGCTGCTTGTCAGCGTTCGGGCCGTTGTCACGTTCCTGACCGCCCAGCAGCGGGAATGCGAGTCCTACGGAGACCACGACCAGACCCACATAGGTTCTCGCAAGCAACGCAGCGTTTCGAACGCAACGTCCAAACTGTCTGCCAGTATTCTTCACTGTGGCCCCCTTTCTGCGTTTCTCGACGACAAGTTCAATGTCCGTTGTGCGGACCTCAATCACTGCGAATCGTGTCGGCGCGACCAAGCCATGCGTCCTAACCCCTTGGATTCTGCGTTTTTCGCTCACGGGATTTCGCGGCTCGCCGACAAGACCACAATCCGAGCATCGCCAGCCCCATCATTCCACCGCCGATGATGCAAGATATTCCGGCCTGCCCGTAAAGCAGCCCGCCAGCGATTCGGGCTTCGCCCGGCCGGTCCTTCCTCACGAGAATCGGCAGGCGCGTGCCGAGGCCCGGCGTGCGTCGGCCCCATTTTCCAAACGAAGGTGAGACTTCAATCTCAAAGCGGCCCGGTTGAAGCACCGGACGAAGCACCACTTTGGTCGGCCACGGGAACCAAGTTGGATCGAGGTGTTTCACAACGACGCCCCGCTCATTGTCCGCACCGATGGCGAACAGCAGGTTGCTCCCAATCGCCCAGGCTCCGGGCAGGAAGAACGCGAGGCCGATCATCATGAAGACGCTGAGCATTACGACGGCGCACCCCGCGCGAGTCGGCTTGGCCACGAACTTCCCCGGCTCCTCCGCCCGCAGTTGCGCCTCCAGCTTGTCGACGATCTGCTTCGCATCCACGAGGCTGCTGCCGGTGGCTTCGCGATGCGCCTTGAAGGCGTCAATCGTGCGCCCGGAGAAGATCGCATCCTTCACGCGGCGGAGGTTCTCGTCGGATTCCGACATGACCGCCATTTCTTGCTTGAGTAGCCACGCTCGCCAAGAGCGTGGGGGGTTGTGGTTCAATTGCTGCTCTCCCACGCTCTTGGCGAGCGTGGCTACGAAACGTCACTTTCGCGGAGTCGATTTGATCGTCAGGTCCATCTGAACTTTGCCGTCTGGTGTGTTGGTCAGTATGTGAGTTTCGATTGCGCCGTTGCCGATCAGGCGACTGGTGGAAGTTCGCATCAGACCAGTCGCGTCACCGACTCCCTTCCACTCAAACGACCGAGCGGCCTCGTTCCACTGACCGATGTTTTCTTCGAGTTCTCCGTTGGAACCCATGCGGACGTACCGAAACGCTTTTTGGTTGGTGTCGTAGCCTGTGACAAACAGAGACTCTTTATCCCCCAGCCCCGTGCGAGCGAGCACAAACCGTCCGTCGAGAATCCATGCCCCCGACGAGACCGACTTCGATGAGCCTCCTTGTGGTGAGACCACGGACGGTCGATGAATGAACTCGACATCCTTGGGGCCGACGAACGATTCCAGCTTCTTCACTTCGTCAGGGAGCGGTTGAATCGGCGTGCCGATCTTGGCCCATTGCTCCTGAAGCGAATTCGGCGTGAGACCTTTCTGGCGAGTCCGAGTCCAGACCATGTCGAACATCTTGACTCCGTCGTTGCGAGCGAGGAGCAGCGAACCGTTGATCGAGTCGTTGCTCGCAAACGTTTCCGTGAGCTTCAGGGTCATGCTCGGCGGTGGATTCGAATCGACGTGACGGAACGTCTTGCTGGCCGCGTCCCAGGTTCCCGTCACCTTCGACATGTTGCCCGACGATTGGAACGACCAGCCGACATACTTTTGGGAACTCGCATCGAACGTCCACACAAACAGCGACTTCGTGATCTTGTCCGGTTCACCGACGATGTGATTCACCTCAATGTGCCGCAGAAACCAGCCGTTGGGAACGAACTCGGCGTGATTCGAGGTGCGGTACTTGATCTCGCGTGGAGTCCACTCGGCCGGCTTGCTCGTGACATCCGAGGTCCAGTCCCCGACGTACTGGCCGAGAGCCTCAAGCTCCTTCGGCTTTTGTCGCGGCTCTTGCCCGAATGCGCTTCCGCAACACAGCGCAACACAAAGCACGATAATCGTCGGTGATTTCATGGAAGGTTCCTTTTGAAAGAGTTATTGGCCGCTCCGTCACTTCTTCGTTGTTTTGGACTTTGCTCGCCACCAAGCGAGAACCACCGGAGCCATGAAGGCGACGCCGGTCGGCCCCAGATACAGGACCGGATCGTCGCCATAGTATTCGTCGTTGCCGTGCCAGCGCGTTCCGAGTTGCATCAACACGGTGACAGAAATCACGAACGCAATGAACGCCCACAACGTCATCCGCAAGAAGGGGACATGTACGGCAGAGAGCAACTTGAACCACTCAAACATGCTCGTTTCCTTGGGTAGCCACGCTCGCCAAGAGCGTGGGGAAAGTCGCAGAGAACCCACGTTCTGGCGAACGTGGCTACGGTTTTGAACAGACCCTAATTCTTCCGCCGCTTGTCTTGCGTCATGTCCAACATCACGCGGCCGGTTTCGTCTTTGATCGTGGCCTGATTGTCGAATGTGTCGTCGTTGACCCAGCGGTTGAAGCCGGTGCCGGTCCAGCCGGTCGGCATGTCGATCGCACGAAAATGAAAACCGCTTGAGGCTTCGTCCCAGGTCAGTCGCCATTCGCCGCGGGAGCCATCCGCGTTGAAGAACCAGAAGCGGTTCGACTTTTCCATCGGTTCGTAGGTCGCGATCCAGATCGAAGTGAGTTCGTCTTTCTCGTTGAAGGCGCGCGTCATCAGGAATCGGCCGCCGAGAATCCAGACGCTCGTTTCGCGGATCGTTTCTTCGCGTGGCAGCGGATTCCAAACGGAGGGTTTGTACTTCGCGCGAATCGTCCACTCGCCCGCGAACTTGTTGAGTTGCGACAGTTCGGCCGGCTCGGCGACGTGCGATTTCGCGGTGGGAACATCGACCTTGGCAATCGCGGCCTTGCGAGTCGCCGTCCAGCGGCCGGCGTCTTTCATGCCCATCACGTATTGGAATCGTAGCTTGGCCTCGATGTGGTCGGCGTCCACGAATCGTTCGCTGGAAAACAGATTCGAAGCATCGGGCAACATCCGGAGTTCGAGCGATTTCGTCGCATCGTCCCACGGTCCACGCCACTCGAACGCCTTGCCGTTGCTGCTGAAGAACCATTGCCGAAACGCGCCGAGGTTTTGATCGAACGTGAGGAAGAGCAGTCGCTCGTTACCACCATTGACCTCTGGCGAGCGGGGTGGCGTCAGCCCCCCGGTGTTGTTGTCGTCGCCGGACCGGGGGGCTGACGCCGCCCCGCTCGCCTGCGGAATTTTCTTCGCGTGTGAAAGCAGGAAATAATCGCCGAGCGTCCTCTCGGACGCCGTGTTCATCGTCAGCCTGGTTTCGTTCGGCGAATTGTCGAACTCTCGGAAGGCGTACTCCGTTTCCCAAGCTCCGACCCAGCGGTCGAGCGAATTCGGCCCGGTCAGTCGATTGTGACGACCGTGCCGCGAGTCGAAGTCGGTCGGGAGCTTGTCGCGGTCGTAGGCGACCAACTCCAGATCGTCGAACCAACCGCTGCCGCTCCCTTCGACATGGCACATGGCATAGAAGTGATCGGCCTGCGGATACGCATCGAGCGCGTCGGTCTTCTCGAACAGATGCCAACCCGGCTGATCCGCCGTCACGCCGACGAGATCATGCACTCCGAGAAACTCGCTGCCGCGAAAGTAGTTGAACTTGATGATCGCTCGCGCGTCCTTGTCTCCTTCAAACTTCGCCCAGCCCTTGAGCGCGTACCGCTTCGTCCGATCCGCCTTCAGATCGTTGCCGAACACGACGCCGCGAGTCCCTTTGCCGCTGATTTGCAGCGACCGCTGCCCGGTGTGTCCACCGTTGACGACCTCGCAACGAAAATCCGAACCGTCGTTGTGCCACGCTCGCCAGTCGCGCGGCAACTGCGTGAGTCCCGTGTTCTCGAACGACGGATCAGTGATCAGGTTGCTGCCGGTGGAACTCGCCCCCTTCGTCGGTGCCTTCTTTGGCTCCGGCAGCGGCAGCGGTTGAACGGTCGCGGCATAGGTGTTGGGTCGCCATTTCCCGTCGTCATCGACGTTCAGCATCACCGTTTCCCAAAGCCCCTTGTGCTTCTCGAAGTCGGAGACGTACTGCACCGCCGCGTATCGGCCGGGCGGCAGTCCGAGGAACTCGTCGATCAGTCGCACTCGTTGCAGCGTCCGGTTTTCGACCTTGCCCGCAGTGTCCCGAATCTGTTGATACAGCGGCACAACCTGTTCGCGCTTCGCTTGTTTCTTGGCGAGGTTCGATCCGAGGTCGTAGAGCTTGTCGAAATTCTCTTCGTCTGCCACAGCCAGAAACGCCTCGGCTGCTTTGAGGACGTTGCGTTCCTCTTGGCCCAGCAACTCGACAACAACCTGTCCCTTCATCGCCTGCCGCACGGCATCGACAGGCAGCGACACCCGAAAGCCGATTTGTTCGAGTCGGACCAATGCACCGAGCGTGTGGCGATACGATGCACGGCAGGCGAACGCGGGGAAGGGCCAAGCGCTACCCCGCATCACACGCACTGCGTCGTCTTTTGGTGGTGGGCCATTGGGGTCGAGAGCGGGCTGCTCCTGAAATTGGCCGTAGTACGTGAGTTCCCACGGATCCTGGCACCATTCCCACACATTGCCCTGGAGGTCGTGCATGCCGAAGGGATTCGCCTGCAATTCTCCCACGGCATGTGTGCGGTTGGCCGAGTTCCGGCCGATCCAAGCAATCTGGTCAAGTTGTTCGTCCCCATCGCCGCTCGAATACTTCATCGTCGATCCGGCGCGGCACGAAAACTCCCATTCGGCTTCCGTCAGCAGGCGGTAGCCGACGCCGTTGAGTTGCGTTGCGCCATCATCACGGCGGGAATTGTCTGGCTGCTGTTTCTCCTGCTGGCTCAGCTTCGCGCAGAACGCGACCGCCTCGTGCCAACTGACCATTTCCACGGGGTGGTTCGTCGTGTCCAGGCCAGCGACTGCATCTTTCCCCGGACCAGTCACGGAAAAGTGGGACGGGTTCTTCCCCATCACTTTTTCGTATTGCGCCTGCGTGACTTCGTAGATTCCCACATAGCGCGGTTGCGAGAGGATCACCTTGTGTTGAGGGCCTTCACTCTTCGCGCAGCGCTGCGCAAACTCGTTGTCGTCGGCGATCTTGAGAGCCTCCTCGATTTCAGCGGGCGTGCTGCCCATCATGTATTCACCCGGCGGGATGAGGACGAACTTCATGCCGATGGAGTTCTTGTACTCGACCGGCACGCCGAGATGCTTGGCCCAGGCTTCCTGATGTTTTTTCGCCTGTTCGGCATCGAACGGTGCGATCGCTCGTGGTGGGATGTCTTTCGGCCGACTTTTTTTGTCGTGCTTCGCGGCAACGCCGTTGGCTTCCGGCTTGCGATTCAGCGTGACAATCACTTTGCCCCAACGCGAAAGCTTGAAGTTGCCTCCTTTGATTTCGACGTCATTGCGATCGCCGTTCAGCTTGAGCTCGTAATCGCCGGACGGCAGCAGCGTGACCTGTGAACCGGTCGTGATGTCGATGACATCAATTTGCTCGCCACCCTGCTTGATGACGACCTCCACACCATCGACTTCCGACTGAATCTCGACGCGGCCCTTGCTGGTCTGCACGAAGATCACACCGGCCAACAAGGCTGCGACACCCATGCACAGCACCGCAACCAGCGTCCGCGCTCGACGCTTCGGTGGTGATGCGGCGGGTTTCGCAAACGGAGCCAGTGCCTCGGCGACAGCGGCAGGAGTTTGAAACCGCTCGGCCGCTTTCTTGGCCATCATCCGAGCGACGACGTTCGACAACTCTTGCGGTACGTCGCCGCGCAGCTTCGTCAGCGACTCCGGCACTAGCTCGGCATGCGCCTTGAGCTTGGCGATGATGCTGTCCGAGACAAACGGCGGCTTGCCGGTCAGCAGGAAATGCAGCGTGCAACCGAGACTGTAGATATCCGCGCGAATGTCCGCCGAGTGCGCATCCTTGGCCTGCTCCGGCGCGATGTAGTCCGGCGTCCCCATCACGCTGCCAGCCATCGTGAGGTGCCCGTGGCCGACGCTGCCAGCGTCGGCGTTTTGGCTGGTTTGGACGCTGGCAGCGTCCACCACGACGGACTCCGTCACGAACCCAGCCAGACCGAAATCCAGAATCCGCACCTGCCCCTCGGCCGAGAGCATCAAGTTGTGCGGCTTGATGTCGCGGTGAACCATCCCCTTCTCGTGAGCGTGTTGCAGCCCCTCGGCCGCCTGTCGGATGCACTCGCACGCTTCGACGACGGACATTGGTCCCCGATGCTTCACCACGCTCGCGAGGTCGGTCCCCTCGACGAACTCCATCACCAGGAAGTGAACTTCGCCGGCCTGCTCGGCGTCGTAGGCGGTGACGATGTTGGGATGAGTCAGCTTCGCCGCCGCCTGCACCTCGCGCCGAAACCGCTCGACTGCCTGCGGCTGCCGGATCAGTTGCGAGTTGATGAGCTTGATCGCGACCGGCCGATTCATCAGCCGATGCTCGGCCCGATAGACGTTCCCCATGCCGCCGCGACCGATCAGTTCGACGATGCGGTAACGCGGATGGTCCTGCAATTCGGCGGGCAACTCCTCGACACAGACCGCCTCACCCGATTGCACCAGCAACGTGGCGGAATGGGCCGAGTCGTGGCCGACGCAGCTTGCGTCGGCGCCCGGATCGGTGCGGACGCTGGCCCACCGCGGCGGGTCCGGCACGGCGATGCTCGGCTGCGCAATCTTCACCAGCCCGACGAACGTGTCGTCTTTCAAATCCAGCAACGTCTCGCAGCACTCGCGGCAGACTTCGAGATGCTGCTCGACCGACGACGACTCGTCCGCCGCGAGCTTGCCTTGCCCGAACGCGATCAACTGATCTTTGGGCGGATGATTGAGCGAATCGGTAGTCATGGCTCGGTCCTTGTGACTCGCGATGGGGCAAATCAGCCGGAACGCGCTAGCGTCCGGTTCCTGTCGAACAACCGGACGCTAGCGCGTTCCGGCTGATCCCTTCACACGCTGGCTCGTCCCTTCCATGCGGAACATCGCGACCTTCTGCGGATTCTCGACGAGTACCGTCCAATCGAGCTTCTCGCCCACGAACCGATGCTGAGCCGTGCTGGTTAGCCCGTTCGAGTCGGTCAGTTTCCAAGTAAACGCCTTCGCGGCCTCATCCCACTTGCCGGTCGAATTGTTGAACTGCCAGGTCGAGGAGAACCACCATGCGCGGTACTGCTTGCGATCCGAATCGAACAGCATCAGAAACGTGTTCTCGGTCCCGTCGGCGTGCTCCGTCCGTTCGCGGACCATCTGCCCGCCAAGTTCGCGGCTGAAGACCATCGTGGCCGAGCCGCTCTTTTCTTCGGGAGTCCATTCGGCCTTGGGCAACCGGTACTCGGTCTTCCAGGTTCCGAGGAATCGGTCGAGCTGTTTGAGTTCCGCCGAGCGTTCGGGCTCCTTCGCCGCCGTCCTGGTCGTCGGCTTCGATGGTCCGTCCTTTCGCAGCGTGTTCTCACCAGCCATCTCACCGACTTGCTTGCCATCGCGATCGGTGTAGAGGAACTTCCAACGCTCCTTCCCCGTCGTCGAAAAGTCGGCCGTGTTCGTCGCGCGAATGCCGTTCCTATCCGGCTGCGAGACTGAGGTCATCAGTTTCGACTTGGCATCCCAGGTCATCTCCGCTTGGCCCGTCGAGCCATTCGATGCGAACGTCCAAACGCGATATTTCTTCGCGTCCGTGTCGAACGTGAACAGAGTCGTGATCCAGAGATCCGGGTTGCCCGGTGAGTGCATCGCTCCGGATTGCTCCAGGAATCGCCCGCCGAGAATCCAGTTCGTCGTCACCTCTCCTTTGCTGGCGGCATTGTCCAGCACGACATCCCACGTTCCGGCGTAGTGCTGCAAGACCTGCAACTCCGGAACGTCTTTGGTCGGTCCGGTTTCCTCCGCTCGAACGCCGGTCGAGCCGGTGGCGGCCAGCAAACACGTCAACAAGGCAATGACAAAACGTCGTGACATCGGTGTGGCTCCTGAAGAGAGGTGATGCACCCGCGAGCGATTGCTCCGCCAAGGAAAGTGCATGGTGACGGGAATTCTTACACGAGAATTCGAAAGATTCTCCGTAGCCCTGTCGCACCACGAAAGGAATGCCGGACACTTTGCCCAGCCTGCGCTACTCATCAATCAGCCCGGCCGCCTCACGGCGCAGGATGCTGAGCACTCGGCTCCGAGCGACATAAACCGAATTCAGCGGCATCCCCAATTCGGCCGCGACGACATCGGCTCGCTGGCCATCGAACATCTGACGACGAAACGCTTCCCACGTTTTCGGCTCGAAGCGCGGCCGAACGGACTCCAGCAGTCGAGCCATCACATGCCGGTCGTGATCCAGATTCCATTCGCGGCTGGCGTTGCTCGATTCGTCCGCGAGCTGTTCGAGTTGCTCAGCCCACGTGCTGCCACCGGTCGCGGCCGGTCGATACTTCCGCGATCGCCAGAAGTCGCGCAGTCGATGCACCAGAATCGTCCGCAGCCAACTCCGAAACGCACCCGCTCGGCCAGAGTGCTCGAACCGAGTTAGCTCACGCGAAACGGTCAGCAGAACTTCCTGAATCAAATCATCCGCGTCGGTCGCCGGAACCTCGAATCGCGTCAGCCAAGATCGCAACAGCAACGCATACAACTCCGCGACCTGTTGCCAAGCATCGTCACTCGCGTCCGCTTGAGCGCGGGCCAACAGACTCAACGATGTGTCACTCAAGGCCGCACCTCCCAAACCCAGCCATCATCTTTGGCCTTCTTCATCAGACAATATCCTCCACCAGAAAGAGGCGAACGACCGACGTGACGGCTCGCGCCTTATGAGCGTGCGGCGCTCCCGCCGGAATGAGAAGCGCAGATCCCTCCGGGAATCGCACGACTTGCCCGCCGAAATCGACTTCGAGTTCCCCGGTCAGTACGAAGCCGGCATGGCCCTTTTCACACCACTCCGCTTCGACGAACTCCGACGTGAACTCGACCAGCCGCACCTGCTTCGATTCGTCACGGCGCACTTTGAAGCGCACACCCGGCTGCGGTGAGTGCCACTCGATCTGATCGAAGAGAATCCGATAAGTCTCCATCTTTGATGCCTCAAGTCCTGAGTTCGTCGCAGGCGAAGTTTCATCTCAGCATTATCCTTCGCTCAAGGTTGCCGCTTGCTCAAGACGCGTGCGCAGGGCGGCATTGGTTTTTGCGTAGTGCTCGGACAGCACGGATTTGACTGCGGCGGGTGCTCTGTCGGGATGGCCCGAATCGAATGGCGGCAGCGGGTCGTATTCGATGCCGAGCTGAATGGCGCGGGCGGTCGTCTCTCCCGCGATTTCCGCGACGAGACTCAGAGCGAAATCGATCCCAGCGGTGACACCTCCGGCGGTGATCACGTGGCCGTCCCGGACGACTCGGCCCGGTTCATGCGTCGCACCGACGAGCGGCAACAGATTCGTGTAAGCCCAATGTGTGGTCGCTCGGCGCCCAGTCAGTAATCCGGCAACACCAAGTATGAACGCGCCGGTACAAACTGACGTGACATACCTCGCGGTGGCGGCCTGCTGGCGGACGAACTCCACGGTGTCTCGATCACTGATGGCTCCAATGACCCCCTTTCCGCCAGGAACGCAGAGCAAATCGAGGGGCGGACAGTTCGCGAACGTGCGCGTCGGCACGAGGCTGAGCCCACAGTCGCTCGGCACCGGAGCGTCCGACTTGGCGACAATGTGGATGACCGCCTGCGGAAGCCGGGCCAGAACCTGCAATGGGCCAGTGAAGTCGAGCTGTGTCAGATCGGGAAAAATGACAAAGCCGATCTGGAAGTCTGACATGCTTCGTGGGCCTCCCAAATGAAATTCTTCTGCTTGCCAGGTCGCGGGAACTTGAGGGCGACGTCCCGCTGCAACTTCGGATCGTGGGCCAGCCAGACTTCGCCGAAGCTCCCCTTGCCGAGCGGCTTCAACAACTGAAAGCGGCCAAATCGCTGTTCGTCTGGCGCTTCGGCGGGAGTCGCGTCTTGCGGGAGACCTGCGGTCGGGAGCGGCGGCTCGGTCGGAGACCGGCCGCAACCGGCCTGGCCGTCACCATCGGGTGAGTCTACGGACATGGGGCGGAGGAACGTCGCATCCGCGCTGCTGACGACGCTCCCGCACTTCGGGCAGGTCACTTCGCTGCCCGCCACGACGTCGATCAACTCAATGGCAACTTGGCAATGAGGACATCGAATCTGCATCGCAGCCACTCGCGCTGAAGGTCACGTCGGCCAATCTGTATCGACGTTGTATCGCCACCAGCCCCGTTGCCAACCGAGCTATGCCTCATGCGGATCAAAACGAGAGATCTCGATACCGAGCCGCGCCTGTCAGGAAGCAGTATTTGATGACCGCTTCTTGACGGGTGCGGCAAAGCCTGGATCAAAAGTCCTTCCTCCAGATGTAGACGCAACCGAAGCCCAGCACGACGGCGAGGAAGCCGAGGTTGCTCCAGATCGGGGACCAGACGTCGATCACCACGCGGTCGGTGCGCAGGTCGGATTCTTCGCCCATCGGAGCCGTCTCCTGCTTGGTGAGGAGATACGTCACGACGTTGTCGAGTTCGGCCGGCTTGGGGAGCACCAGGTACAGCGGGTCCACGGCATAGCGATAGATCATCTCCAGCATTTCGCTCTCGGGTTCGAGACGGCGTTCGATGGTGAACGGGTCCAGTTTGTATTCCGTCACGCGCTGGAAGCGGTCGGCGACGAACAGTCGGTTGTCGGCGGCCAGCGTTGCCGCCGAGATGTCGCGTTGCCCCGCGATGCCGAATGACGCGGGCTTTTGCTGCTCGGCGTCGTACAGCCACAGCCGGCGATTGTGTGACACGACCGCGAACCAGCGACCATCCGGCGACGCGACGGCGGCTCGCGGCGGGTTGTCGCCGAACGGTTGGAATTCGCTTTGTGGGGCGAGCGTGTCCGCGTCGAGAATTCGGACGCGCCCGTTGTTCGACGCGACGACGACTGTTTTCCCCGCACACGCCAGCGCGGCGGCTTCCGTGGAATCGAGGTCCAGTTCGGCCGCGACCGTGTACTTTGACGTCGCTCCTGAGGGATCGGCTTCGCGGTTCAAGCGCAGCAATCGTTTCCGTTCGCGGATGATGAGCGAGCCATCGGCGACTCGCATCGCGGCGGCGAATGGAGTCCCCCATTCCGACGATCCCTCCGAGCTGACCGGAACGAACTTGCTGCCGACCAACTTTGGCGTCAGGTCCAAGCCGAAGAGTTTGAACTCCTTGGTTTCTTTGGCCGGGTCACCCTCGAACCGATGCACGCCGCCGACTCCGGCAATCAGGATTTCGCCGCCGGGGCGGACAAACAATTCCGACGTCCTCGCAGGGACTTCAACGCTGGTTCGGACACGCCAGTCTTCGCCGCGCAGGCCGACCTGCAACCGACCGGTTCCCGAGAACTGAGCGAATCGCGGCACGTCCGACTGCACGGCCAGCAACCGATCACCGGTCGCGTCGTAGACCGGTCCGATGCGCTGGTTGCCGAAGTTGAACGGACCCTGACGCCGCTGCTCGCCCGGCTTGAAGATCTCTTCCCACGTCCGCTTCTCCGGTTCCCAGACGAGCGTCTGGCTCGACTTGTTCGCAACGAACAGCGATTCGCCCGCGGGCAGAATCGTTTCCAACCGGCGCGGGTTGAGGAACAAGGTCTCGATCACGCCGCGAGCCATCCCCAAGCCCGAGCACATCACCCAAAACACAATGGTCAACACCACGCTGACGATCGCGTTCTTCCAGATCAACCCAGCTACGGCCGACACGGCGTAGCAGATCGCGAACAAAAACAGGAACACGGGAATGCACAGCAGCAGATTGGCGTTCCACACTTGGAACCGCACTCCGGCGATCACCCACAGTCCGGCGATCAGGTAGCTGGCGTTGATCAGAATGAACACGCAACCGCCGAAGAATTTCGTCACGAACACCAGCATGCGTGACACCGGTTTCGACAGCAGCAGGTCGATGGCTCCCGGTTCAAACGTGTGCGGCACGATGGCCGCGGTGACGAGGATCGCGATGAACACACCCAGTCGGCCGAGAATCAAACTGATGAACGCCGCCAGCACTTGTTGGATCGGCTTCTGAATGTCCTTAGCTGGGAATGGCAGCGCGTCGCCGATCTTCCACCCGAACCACGACACGTACAGCGCCATCCCCTCCGACTTGCGAATCAGCTTCGGCAACGCGGTCTCGATCAGCAGCCGGTTCAGCCGCCGGAGATCGGGGTCCGGGAGTGAAGCAATGCCGCGCTCGATCAGCTTTTCGGACTCGATCGTCAGTTCCACGCCCTGCCAGACATCTTTGTCGTAGAAGTCACGGCGAGCGAGCTGTTTGTTGAGTTCGCCTCGCAACCGGTTGGCGATCCGCACTTCTCGAAACGGATCCTCCGCCGCAGGCTTCGAACGCGAAGCAGCTTCCTCGCGGAAGTCGTCTGGAAACAGTTCCCACACGCGCTTCGCTGGCGAAGGGGACTCGGCTTTGCCGGTGGCAGCGAGATTGTCCAACAGCCCCGATGGATCGAACAGGTCCGCCCGTTGCAGCGTCGAGGCCGCTTCCTGCGTCAGCCCGAACGGCGCGAGCAACGCCAGCGTGAGCGTGATGAGCACCAACAGCACCCACAACGTGTACGACGCGAACGCTTCGCGAAACGAGTCTTTGAGAATGGCGAGGTAGGGACGCATGATGATGACGTTGGACGTTGAAATAAGTTGCTCAAACTGAGCGGTTTTATTTTTGTCCCGTCAGGGACACTCGAAAATAGCCCAGCACGTCAGTGCTGGGATGACCGATCAGCGTGCCTCTTGAGTCCCGTCAGGGACGACAGAGCAGGATCGTTCTCTGTCGTCCCTAACGGGACTCTGTGATCATTTGCGTCACGAAACCCAGCACTAACGTGCTGGGCTATTCTCGATACGTCCCTAGCGGGACTCAAAAACCGCTCAGTTTGAGTAAGTTGCTCACTATTCCAGCTCTAGCACATGCAGATCGGCGGCAGGCTCCGGCTTGTCCTTGACCAACTGCATGAACGCTTCCTCCAACGTCAGCCGCCGCCGCGAGACTTCCTGCAGGCTGATGCCGGCGGCACGCAGCGCGTCGATGCTGGAGTTCAATTCCGGTTGGCCGCTGATCCGCACGGCGATATCGAATCGACGCTCGCCCACCGCTTTCCAATTGGTGATCGTGCGGCCTTGCAGAGCATTGCGAATCGAGGTGGGATCCCCTTCCAAGCGGAAGTCAGCTTCGCTGGTGGAACCGACCGTCAGCTCCGACACGTTGCCGAGCTTTCGCAATTCGCCGTGGACGAGGATCGCGACACGGTCGCACACGAGTTCGATTTCTTGCAGCAGGTGACTGTTTAGGAAGACCGTCTTGCCTTGCGATTTGAGACGCTTCAGCACTTCACGAATTTCCGCCCGGCCCACCGGATCGACGCCGTCGGTCGGTTCGTCGAGGACGAGCAAATCGGGATCGTGCAGCATGGCTTGAGCCAATCCCAGGCGCTGGAGCATGCCCTTCGAATACTTCTTGACGCCCGTGTTGCCCCAATCGGCGAGGCCGACCGTGGCGAGCAGTTCTGTGCGCCGGCGGCGCACTTCGCCCGCGGATAGGCCGCTCAGCCCCCCGTAGTATTCGAGAGCCGTGTTCCCGGTGAGATGCCGCGGGAGTCGATGCCCTTCAGGGAGATAGCCGACTCTTCGGCGGGTCGCTCTGTCTCCCGCCGCGCGATCGAGCAGCGCAGCATCACCGCTCGTCTTCCGGACGATCCCCAGCAGCACCTTGATCAGCGTGGTCTTGCCCGCACCGTTCGGACCGAGCAGTCCGAAAATTTCACCGCGCTGCACCTGAAACGTCACGCCGCGCAGTGCTTCGATTCGCTTGCGCCCCAACCAGCCGTCGCGGTACGTTTTCCGCAGGTCGCGAACTTCGATCACGGAAGCGTCGGGCATGGTGAGTGTGCGCCGGTCTTGAAATCGTTCTCCCACTCACTCCGGGAGACGGCCGGGGTGAGGGGGCGTGAAGTGGAAACGGGCACTACAGCTCCGCACGGCAAGCGAATACCGCCTTCGCACCACGCAAAGCCATCTCCCTCTCACGCCGCAGGGGCGATCAGAGGAGAGTCTCCAGCAGCATTCGCAGTTTTCGCATCTCGAGAAGTCGGTTGATTTCGGTGTCGTAGAGTTCCGGAAAAAGTTCAACCGAGAGAATCCGATCGTAGTTCTCTTTGTGAAGCTGAGCGATCAACCGTGTGTAGTCCAACTCACCCAAGCCCACTTGGACTTGGATCTGATTGGGAGTGCTATCTCGCAATTGAACATGGAAGACGTGCGGGATCAGCGAGTCGATGCCACGCGCGTTATGCGGTCCACAAAGGTAGAAGCTGGGATCGAGAGTTAAGCCCAAGCCTCGCGCCGACTGGCACAACTCCACGGCGGTTCGAGGATCCTCGGTCAATGTTCCAGTTTTCGTCTTAATCGAAAGGCGAATCGTTTCTTCATTGGCCAGCCGGACGAACGTGCGGAGACGATCAATCTCTTCATTGAACGGCGTGCCCAGTGAGGAAGCCGGTACGGTGATTTGTGCGACTCGCATCAGTTTGGCGAGCTTGCAGAGATCATGCAGAACCGTTGGCGGAACGTCATGTTCGAGGGTGAACGCGACGGGAGTCAGTCGAGTGACTTCGCGATACTGCGCGAAAAAGCCATCGAGATTCTTTACGACCTCACTCGGCCGCAGGTGCTGGCTGTTGTCGTCAAACCAGAGTTCGACCTTGTCGAACTCCAGATCCGTGATCAAGTGGCAGGCTTCGGCAAAGCCTTTATCGGAAAAACACCGGGTCGAAGCGGCAACGAACATATCGGTCAGTCCTTTGAGCAATATCGCTTTGCACGCGGCAACTCACTTCCAGAGAAATGGTTGCGGCCAAGTCGGGCCAAGCCCGCGAACGATCCTGAAGTCGGTCGGACTCTATACCGTTTTCCGCGAGTGCTGCAAGATCGAGGGTTTCCGTGAGATGGGCTGACTTTGACGGTTTTGAGGAATCGCCCAATTCCGCCGAGCCTGCGGGTCGATAACAACAGCGACCGCTCCTCGAAAGAGGTGGGTGTGTCTCGGTTGTCGAGCCAGTGAATATCCAAGGGAGGCCGCAGATGAAGTCTCATTTAATACTGTGCGTGATGGTTGCCGGAATGTCCGCACTCGTCGGTTGCCAGACAAATCATTCGATCGTTCGTGGGCAAACTCCGGGGCAGACCTCATCGCCAGCATATGGCCCGATGGGATCAATGCCCGGACCGATGTCCTACAACAACGGTCCCGCTGGGGCTGGGCCGATGAATGGTTCGCCATGCCACAATCATCCGCACGGAGCCCAATGCCCGGTCTGTGCTCCGGACAATTTCTGGACTCCGACGCACCATCACACTTACGACTACAAACAGCCGAAAGACCTGGTGTATCCGCCACAGAATCAGCCTGCGGCTGCGGTCGTTTATCCCTACTACACTCTGAAGGGGCCTTCGGACTTCTTCATGAAGTAGCCGCCTCCCGCGGGCACAATGGAGCTCGCTTTGATGGGCGCGAAGATGAGCCGGAACGCGTTAGCGTCCGGTTTGTCGTTCGTTCTGATGTCGGAACCGGACGCTAGCGCGTTCCGGCTGACCAAAGCGAGAGTTCCATCAAGGCACCTTGACCAACTTCCGCGACCTCCGTTATTCCGCCGCCGCTTCTCGGCTACGAATGGCAGACAAGGAGGTTCGTCATGGTCAAACGCTGGCTCGCCGGATTGGGCATCACCGCGTATCTGGGGACACTCCTCTTCGGGATCGTGTCCCACGCCGCCAACTTTCAGGATGGCTCGCACCCTTCGATGTATTTCATCGTCTGGGACATGTTCTGTGGTTGGTCGGCCTACGAATCGCGCACGCACATCGTCGGCCAGGGGATCAGCGGCAAGTATTACGAACTCTCGCCCGGCCCCTGGAGCGACTATCACCCCTACGGCGACATCAGCCGGCAGAATTACGACTCGTTCAACCTGCATCCACACACGATCGCGTTGAACTGCCTCAAGCACACCGAACACGAGCCGATGACTCGGCTGTACGTCATCGAGGAAGCTTGGGCGAAGAAATTCAACCTGCCCGAGTCTGTCTGGCAACAGCGCTACGCCGAACCGAAGGAACCGTTCTCGTACTTCCGACTGCGGACGGTGATGACTCCGGAAGGCCGAGTGACCCGCAGCGCGGTGCCGTGGCTGTCCTATCAAACCAACCTGACGATCACGGACAACCCACGTCTGATGGCCGAGTCTCAACGCGGCCCGATGTTCATGGTCCGCCCGATATCCCAGTGGGACTACGAACCACAGGATGCCGCCCCCGAATCAGAAGGCTCTTCAAGAGCGCCGCTGGGGAATTGAGGCAGAGTCAATGACCACCTTCCACAGCTCCTCTCAGTCCAACATCCATTCTTCGTATTCAAGTTCGTGCTTTTTGAGGAACGCTTTCAGCTCGTCCTTGAACGATTTCTTGCGGTGATGTTCGGCTTGGTTCTCGATGTACTTAATCGTGTCCTCGACGCCTGACACGCCGATGCTGAAGGCTCCATAGCCTTCTTGCCATTCAAACGTCTTGAGCTTTGGAAAGGTCTCGTGAATCCACTTCGACGAGTTGCCTTTCAACAATTGCACGGCTTTGGCAATTGCCAGCGTTGACGGGAGCGAAAGCAAAATGTGGACGTGATCCTCGACTCCGCCGACTTTCAACGCCTTCATCTTGTTCTCGCGAGCAATTCCGCCGAGGTACGGCCACAGCCGATCTTGGATTTCCGGCGTGATCCAAGATCGCCGCTCCTTCGTGGAAAAGACGACGTGCATCAAACAACTCACAAACGAGTGCATGGTTGAGCCTCGCGTTGGAGAAAAGATGTGTTGGAGTCGGGATCATCGGAGCGAGCGCGGAAAAACAAGCACGGCCGAGAAACGCGAATCCCAAGTGCCCTTGTCCCGCCAGGGACATCCGACAATAGCCCACCGTTTCAACGGTGGGAAACGAATCGGTCGCGGATCGACAATGCCCCGGTAGGGGCGAAAGAAATCGGCACTCAACACCCGATCTGCAACTCGGATCCGTTGGCACCGAACTCCGAATCGTCTTTCGTCCCTAACGGGACTTCCCGGATCGTTGTGTTCCGTTAACCCAGCGATGAATCGCTGGGCTATTGTCGAATGTCCCTGGCGGGACAAAGACAACGCAACGGCACAAATCTCGCGTTGCGCACGACATCTTCCGCGTGACGTTTACCGTGCGCTTTGTCCCGCCAGGGACATCTCGAAAATAGCCCACCGTTTCAACGGTGGGTAGCGAGATCACCCGACGAGGGCCAAGCCCCGGCAGGGGCGAAAGAGGGCGGTGATCGCCGCTCCGCTGTTCGCGAACATCCGCACGGTCGGAGGTACCGAAGCCGCGATGCAAGCATGGTCGTTGCGGGCGCGAAGACGAATCGCGTTCGAGACTCGTTGCGAAACCATTCGCTCCAAAATTGGTCTTTCGTCCCTGCGGGACTTCACGAATTGTTGTGCCCCGAAACCCAGCAATGAATTGCTGGGCTATTTTCGGACGTCCCTAGCGGGACAAAGACAAAACAACGGCACCAAACCGTTATCGCGCGTAAAGACTTTCATGCTTTGTCCCGCCAGGGACATCTCGAAAATAGCCCACCGTTTCAACGGTGGGTGACGAGATCACCCGACGAGGGCCAAGCCCCGGCAGGGTCGAAAGAGGTCGATGATCGCCGCTCCGCCGTTCGCGAACATCCGCTCGATCGGAGGCACCGGAGCCGCGATGCAAGCATGGTCGTTGCGGGCGCGAAGACGAATCGAATCGCGTTCGAGACTCGTTGCGAAACCATTCGCCCCCAAATGGGTCTTTCGTCCCTACGGGACTTCACGAATTGTTGTGTCCTGAAACCCAGCAATAAATTGCTGGGCTATTTTCGGACGTCCCTAGCGGGACAAAGAGAAAGACAACGGCATCAAACCGTTCATCGCGCGTAAAGACTTTCATGCTTTGTCCCGCCAGGGACATCTCGAAAATAGCCCACCGTTTCAACGGTGGGTGACGAGATCACCCAACGAGGGCCAAGCCCCGGCAGGGGCGAAAGAGGTCGGTGGTCGCCACTCCGCCGTCCGCGAACAACCTGACTCACTTCGCGCGATAGACGCTCTGCACGGAATCTCGCATGACGACAGTGAAACCCGACCAATCGTTTTCTGGAAATTGCCGCAGCGCGGCCATGACGCGAGCATGGATTCGCTGCTCGTTGGGCTGGTGCAGACGCACGATGAGAATTCCCCAATGAGCTTCTTCAC
Organism: Planctomyces sp. SH-PL62; assembly: GCA_945905295.1. Taxonomy (GTDB): domain Bacteria; phylum Planctomycetota; class Planctomycetia; order Planctomycetales; family Planctomycetaceae; genus SXKJ01. Next base: position 19,313 of record CAMDPX010000015.1, read on the forward strand.
GATGTGTCGTGAAGCCTTTGTCCGTGGTCACGAGCAGGCGTTGCTCGCTCTGAGCCAGCGACCACAATTCGTCGTCGAGCATCCCTTGCTGAAACGTGCCACGGATGTCGAGGACGTCATGGCCCAACGTCCGCAATTCCTGAACGGTCACGTTAGGGATGTTCTCGTCCACGATAATCTTCATGGCGTGACGACCAAATCATCAAGCGGCGTCACCTGTTCTTCAGCTAGCGAGGCGGCGTATTCGAGGCACGCGAAGATGTCCTCACGCGTGATCGACGGGTACGCCCGCAGCAGGTCGTCAGTGCCGTCGCCGTTGGCGAACATCCGCACGACTTGATGCACCGGAATCCGAGTCCCGACGATGCAAGCCTGCCCGTGGCAGACGTTCGCGTGAATCGAAATGCGTTCGCTCATGTTTGCTCCGCCAATTTCAAATGGTCACGGCTCGAATCCGTGCCGCCTGCGGTGATCTGCCAAATACGCTGCCATCTTCGCTGTTGGACGCTTGGTTAGCGAGCTTCCTGCGATGCCAAATATCTTACGCTCAGCGCCGCTCAATTTCGGTGAGATAATCATTCGGCCGGATGCTTCAAAGGAAATCAATCCGGCATCAAATAAGGCATCGAGATTTGCAAGAAGAGGAAGCCCATTATCGGGGTCGAGCCTCTCGTCATTGGTCGAATCTCGCCAAGGCTTGATGTGCGACGCCCTGATCGCCCTCTCGGTGATTGCTGACGTTACCGCACACTGACGCCCCCACTTCCGGAGGACCGACTCTCGAAACTTGCCTTGGCCAAGGCGAGCGTCGATTAGAGTTTTCTTCTCTGTTGCTGAAATGGTCGGATTGTTGGTTAGCTCTTCAATGTCTTCTCTCTGAGAACATGAGATGTCGCTTGTTGTTTCCGGCAAGTGCGACATCCATTCAATTGCCTCTGACGCGTCGCAACGAAGCCAACCGAGTTGTGGAAAAAAGAAAGTGGAGGGCTTGATCACATTGAGGGCTGAGACGAGGCGTACTTTGAATCCTAGACAGTAGCCGGAATCAGCTTTGCGCTGGAAATACGGATCAATTTCGGGATTTTCATCGAAGAGATTTGTTCGCAACCGTTGAGCTAGTTCTTGCTTTTTGTGGTATTGAAAAGGATCGACTTCGAGCACCCTTGTTTCCCACAAGATGGCCTTGTCATCCGGTTCATACCAATAAAGCGTGTCCCCAACTTTCAGATCGCGGTACGGCCAATCTCGTCGCGGCCAGACGCAGTACCAAGTCCGCTCGCCGTGATCGTCGAAAGTCACCCGATCTCCGCCTGTGCTCAAAACAAATCTGCTAGGCATTTGGGATGCTCGCGTTCTTCAAGATTGCGATCAACGAGTGTTTGCTGTCCTTCACCCTTCCACCGAATAAGGCGTCGTCAGGCGGAACTGCGGGTGCGTTTCGAGGTACGCGGCGATGCGGTCGGTGCGTGACAGGGCGACGGGGATGAAGTCCACCGCTTGTTGCAGGCGGTCGTTGGGTTCGGCGCAACTGAAGCGGAGGAAGCCGCCGCCGGCTTCGCCGAAACATTCGCCGCCGAGGCAGGCGACGCCGAAGTGGTCGTCGGCTCCTTCCAACAGGTACAGCGCGAGGCCGTGGCTCTTGATGCCCAGACGGTTGCAGATCGGGGCGACGTTCGGGAAGACGTAGAACGTCGCGGTCGGGTCGAGCGTTTTGAAGCCGTCGATCTGGTTCAGGCCGTTCGTCAACAGGACCACCTTCTCGCGGAACTTGGCCATGACGGCGTCACGCTCGGCGGAGTCTCGCTCGAGCGCGGCTTTGCCGGCGAGTTGCACGATGGGGGGCGTGCAGCTCAGCGTCGTGTTGATCATCTTGCTGATCGAGTCCACGATCTCGGCCGACGAGACCGCGAAGCCCAGACGCCAGCCGCTCATGCTGTAGCTTTTGCTGAACGTGTACGCGGCCACGCACTGCTCCATCATGCCGGGCTGAGCCAGCAGCGAATGATGCTTGCCCTTCCAAACCATGTGGCAATACGGCTCGTCGCTGAGCACCGCGATGTTCTTGCCGCGGATCAGGTCGGCGATCTCGCGGAGATCTTGCTCGGTCTGCACACCGCCGGTCGGGTTGTGCGGCGAGTTCAAGAAGATCGCCTTCGGTTTCGGATCGTCGCGCAGAAACGCTTCGATGTCCGCGATCGCCGGACGGAAGCCGTTCGATTGTTTGAGCGGCTTGAAGACCGCGCGAGCACCGCGCCGCAATATGTTTGGTGTGTACGTCGGGAAGTACGGGCTGAAGACGAGCACTCCGTCGTTCGGATCGAGGAACGCTTCGCAGAAGAATTGCTCGAAGACTTTCGCTCCGGGGCCGACGACGACGTTCTTCGCTTCGGCCGGGATGCCGAACTCTTCGCGCACGAACTTGGCCGCCGCGTCGCGGAACTCCGGCAGTCCTGGTGACGGGCAGTAATGCGACTGATTATTCGCGATCGCTTGGGTGCCGCTCGACTTCGCCGACGCGGTGCTGTCGAACGGGCTGTCGCCGATTTCGAGTTCGACGACGTCTTTGCCTTTCGCCTTCAAAGCCTTGGCGACGGCGAGCACGGTGAAGGCGGTTTCGACGGTGAGTGACTTCGTGAACTGGCTGAGTTGAAGAGACACGGGATCGCTCCTTGGAGGTTTGTTGGAAGTGATGCGCGCCACAAGATAGCCGAGGTCGCGCAGAGGCGACACGGATCGGCAAGGCACGGTGCTCAGTCCGTTGCTGAGCAACATTTACCTCAATCCGCTGGACCATCTGTTGGCGGCGCAAGGGATCGGGATGGTGGCCGTTCAATCTTCTCGCAGGTCAGACCATCAACCGGAGAGCCGGATGCGGGAAACCCGCCCGTCCGGTTCGGAGGAAGGGGCGACCGAAATCAATCGGTCGTTCCGCCCCCGATCATGAGTGCCGACCAAGTGCTCCACCAGTTTTTGAAGAGCTGCCATTGTTGCCGTGCGAACTCGCGCTGAGACGGGCTGAGAGCATCCGACTCGTTGAAGTTCAGCTCGTACTCGGGGTTGCCTTCCAGGACCAGGAGGTACTTGTAGAAGAGCACCAAGTCCGGTCCTTCATCGAACTTCGAGAGCACATGCAGCGCCTCATCGAGTTCCAGCGCGTGTTGTCGTGCGACGGCATCTCCGGCAGCGGCTTGCTCGCACAAGGCGATCAGTCGCAGCACCGGCTTCGGCAGCGCGTTGCCGATGCCCGTGATGGCTCCGACCGCTCCGCAGCGGACGAAACCGTGAAAGACCTGGGTATCCACGCCGACCATCAACGCGAGATCGGGATCGCCGCTGGTGATGAACTCGGCGGCATAGCTCAGCGATTCTGCTCCGCCGAATTCTTTGAAGCCGACCAGATTGCGATGCTCGCTCCGCAATTGCATGAACAAGTCGGCCTTGGTCTGAAAGCCGTAGTAGGGGCTGTTGTAGATCACCGCCGGCAGATCGCCGCCCGCTTTCAAGACCGCGGAGAAGTGAGCCCGCTGAGCCGCCGCCGAGCTGCCTCGTGACAGCAAGCGCGGGATCAACATCAGCCCCGCCGCCCCGACTGCTTTGGCGTGAGCCGCATGCTCCGCCGCGAGCCGTGGATTCTGGGCTCCGGTGCCGACAACGACCGGCACCCCCGCCTCGACCAGCCGCCGCACTCCCTCTTGCCGCTGCTGATCGGTGAGCAGCGGCCAGTCCCCCATCGACCCGCAATACACGACGGCTCGCATTCCGACGTCGATCAGTTCACGCGCTTTGCGGACGAGCGCCTCGTAGTTCACCGAGCGATCCGGAAAGCACGGCGTCATCAGCGCCGGCATGCAGCCACGAAAAACATCAGAAGACGACATCAAGGATTCCCTTTCGAGTTAAATGAAAAACGTGACAGAATTCAGCATCAGCCGGAACACACTCGTTTTACTGTCTCTTCAAGTAAGCGTCAGCCATTTCCTCGCCCAGCAAGAGCGTTCCCTTGGTTCCGAAATGCAGTCGAGCATGTGGCAACTCGGACGTCTTGATGATCGTGATGCGCGGATCGGTGCGAGCCATTTCATTGAGCGCCGCGTTGACCGGTTCGATGTTTCGCCACGGCGCGTTCTTGTGTTGCTCGGAGATGAACCAGGCGAGATCGGGCTGCTTGAGGTCCGCTCGCGACTGGTCGATCAACTGCTGCATCCACTTGGCGTTGTTGTTGGCGTACGGACCGAAATAGGTGTCGTTCTCGCCGGTGTGCCAGAAGATGCCTTCGAGGCGGCTCTCGAAACCTTGCTGCATCAAGTCATCCTGAGACGCCTGAATGAAGCTGATGAGCTTCGGATAAAGATTGCGATGCGACTCGGCCGAGCCGTTCGGAAACCAATCGGGGCCTTGCGCTCCGCTGTGCGTGAACTTGATGATCGCCACTCCCTCTTTCGCATCCACCGACTTTCGCAATCGAGCACCGAAGCTCAGCTCAGGGCCGAAATTGCCGAGATCGCCCACGAGGCCGAGCGGCTCCCAACCCGATGACGACTTCACTCCGCCACCAACCGAGTAACGAAACAGGACGCTGTTCTGATCCTTGGCCAAAGATTCGTAGTTCGGCTGTTGAGCGATTTCGGAGACGAAGGAATCCTCACCTTCCATGTTGCGTTGACCGGCCAGCACGAACAGCTTCACTCGGGCCAGCTTCGCGAGCGGCAGCCCGTTCTTGAAGCGGCGATCGGCCGCGGCCACCGGCTTACTGATGTCGCGGAGATACGCGGCCGCGAAGGCTTCGCCCATCTGAAGCTGGCCCTGAGTGCCGAAGTGATAGTGAGGTTGTCCGCTCCCCATAACCTCGAATGCGAGATGCGATGTCGGCACCCAACGCAACAGCGGATCGGCCTTCAGCGCCTGCTCTTGCTGCTGACGCAAGATGCCGAGGTTGCTGCGGTGATCCATCCCCCAGATCCCCTTCTCGCTGACCTCCGCGATGTACCACTTCAGCTCGGGAGCCTTCAGGTCGGCTCGCAGCCGCGCGACGAGCTTCGTCAGCCCGTCGGCGTATTGCTTGTAGAGATTCCGGTCGAGCATGTCGTTCTCCCCCTGATGCCACATGACCGCTTCGAGCCGATAGCGAACGCCGCGCTTGTCCAATTCATCGAGCGACTCGCGAATGAGCTTGAGCGTTCGCGGGTAGAGCTTCTGCCCCTTCTCCGGCGCATCGGGATTCCAATCAAAGGCGATGGTCGTCCCACCCACCGCCGACTTGATGACGGCGATCGGGAATTGAGCGTGCTTCCGAACTCGTCGAGCAAACGTCACCTCCGGCCCGAACGAACGCAACGGCTTAAGCGGCACCCAACCTTTGGAAGCTTCATCGCCATTACCCAGGATGTACGAGTAAAGCACGTCGCTCTGAGGCTCGCCCGCGCCTTTGAAGTTCGGATAGTCGTCGATGCGATCCGCATGCGCGTCCGACCCCACCATGTTGGACTGCCCGGCGAAGAGGAACACTCGCGTGACCTCCTCGGCGATGGCGGAACCATTTGTCATGCAGGCCAACGCCAACAACGTCAGGGCTGGCACGATCGCTTTTCGAAAAGGGGGATTCACGGAGTTCCTCGTTTCGTGGTCGGAGGTTTTCATTCACTGTCTCTCTTCATTCGCGGTCGATCATTTTGACAGCGAATGAAGAGAGGCCGCGAATGTTGGGTAAGGTGTTTTCATGGTTTTGCGTTTCGGAGAGGCTGGAGTTCACGGAGTGCCTTCCCCAAAGCGTGGATCCGGGAGTCGTCCGCCTTCCCATCGGCGCCGCGCGTGGGCTGGAGCCAGCCTCCTTCGTCGTGCTCGTTCCAGGCATAGATGATGACCGCGTTGGCGGGATTCAGATCGCGATGAGTTCTCGCCCATTCGACCGCCCCAGTGACATGAGCAGCGAGTTCGTCGGGAGTGGCCGAGACGGAGTCGATGAGTGGCTTTTGCTGGGCCGGCGGAGTGGGATCGGGCTCGGCCTTGATTTCATTCTTCATCCAGAACGGCGGGCGTTCGTTGCGCGGGCGAGTGTCCCAGCCCGCACTGGCAAAGGTGATGCAGGGGACGCGCAGGGCCTGCCACCTCTCCCAACGCTCACGGCGGATGAGGCCGCACTGCTCGGCATAAGTCGGCTGCGTCATGCTGTAGCTGCCGCCGCGAGCGTAGGCGGACACGGCGTCGAATCCGATCGCGGTCATGTCCTTCGCATCCTGCTCGGGACGGTAGCCCATGAGCACGAGATACGGCGTCTTCAAGCCGGCGGCGAGCGTCTGACGCCGCAAGTCATCCCACTCGGCCTTGAGAAGCGTCGTGGGTTGCCCAAACACAAACAACAGCGGACGCCCATCGAGCACCGTCTGGTAATCGGCCCGCTGAAAGTGTTCGACCAGTCGCTTCCAGCCCGCGCTGCCGATCTTGTCCAGCCGTTGACCTTCCTCGACCAGACAATAGCGGACGCCACGTTTGTCTTTGGCGGCGAGATAACGGTTCAAGGCGATGCTCATGCCTGGAGCCTCATCGCAGTAATCCACGACGGCCCAGTAGTTCAACCGCGCTGCCGCAGCGTACGCGAGCTCCTGCTCCATGATGGCCTGAGAATCGCCGTTGATCCGCACCGAGCCATCGCTCTGCAACTGCGCGAACCACGGCAGCCGAAAATGATACTTCGGCTGCCCGAGCGATGCCTCGACCGCCTTTGTCACGGTCGCATCTCCATACCAGCCATCCCAGCGAATCGCGCCGACGATGGGCCCATCGTCACCCGCCTGCACCGCGGCCAGCGGCGCGAGCAGCAGGGGCAAGGCGGCGAGAAGGAATGTCGTTCGGAGTGTGGTCATGATTTCTTCGTCGTTCTGCTGACAAACCATAGAGGGTTGTTGTTCCCTCTCCGCGCTTTACGAACTTGGTCGTCTTTCCTCGCGTCTCTTGCATCAGTGTCGCGAAGGAATCGCCGCTTAAGAACCTCTGCGCTCTTCCAATCTCTGCGGTGCAAATGAAACACCGCAGAGATTGGAAGACCGCAGAGGCCGACTTCTCAATCCCCGCTGCGGTTCCCCAATCTCTCGCGGTGCAAACTCCCCCGCTCACTTCGGCCTATAACTTCGGTTAATCCGTTTGATTTCAGTCGCCATTGAATCGGAGTGAAAGTTGAAGCACAGGCCGGCTTCGACATCGCTGACTTTCAAGAGTGATCGCTGACGTGCCAGATGAATCGGCTCCACCTCTTTCGTGCAGACGCAGGCGACCATGAGGCTGCCTTCGACCACCATCGGGATCTCCTTCTCGCTGGGAATGAGCTGCTCGCGATAGACGAGATTCACGGGCAAACGCTGCGCGATCTTCATGCCGCGTAGTTTCAGTTCGTGAGCGAGGGCCGCTTCATAGGCACTGCGAAGCAAGCCCGGGCCGAGGACATGTTGTACCTCGATCGCCGCGTTGATCACCTCGTGAGACAACGGATCGAATGTGGTGTCGATTGCCAATTGATTGTGTTGTCTGAGAGCTGGGACGTGGGAATTCGCACGCCGCAAGATGCCATCGCGGAGCATCATCTCGGCGAAGTTGATAAGCAGTCCGAGCTTGAGTCGGGAGAGTCGCAGGTACGTAATCAACTGCGCCTCATGCACCGGATGCAGCTTCTCAACAGCCTTGAGTTCGATCAGAAGTTGCCGAGCGACGATCAGGTCGATGCGATAGCCGCAATCCAAATGAGCCTCTTTGTAAATCAGCGGCAGCCCGACTTGGCATTCGTGTTCAATCCCTCTGGCCGTGAGTTCCAAACTCAATGCACGCTCATAGTCAGGTTCGTCCACGCCAGGACCAAATTCTCGATGCACGGCAATGGCCGCAGCGATGAGCTGACCGGAGAGCTCTCCGCCAAGGTTTTCATGTTTGAAAGGCATGTCTTTTTACACTACGAGAGATTGGAAGACCGCAGAGGTGAGGAATTGGAATCTGTCCTCTGCGGTCTTCCAATCTCTCGCGGTTCATGGCAATGGCCGCAGCGATGAGCTGACCGGAGATCTCTCCGCCAAGGTTTTCATGGTTGGAAGGCATGTTTTTTAACACCGCGAGAGATTGGAAGACCGCAGAGGTGAGGAATTGGAATCTGTCCTCTGCGGTCTTCCAATCTCTCGCGGTGCATGGCAATGGCCGTCGCGATGAGCTGACCGGAGATCTCTCCGCCAGGGTTTTCATGGTTGGAAGGCATGCCTTTTAACACTACGAGAGATTGGAAGACCGCAGAGGTGAGGAATTGGAATCTGTCCTCTGCGGTCTTCCAATCTCTCGCGGTGCCAGAACCTCCCACTCGTCTGGCCGAAGTGCGGGATCGGGTTACCGGTTGTGGCCAAGTTGCGGAGAAAGTCGGCTACTTGAGAAGTTCCGCCATCGCGCGGCCGAGTGCGTCGCCGGTTTCGTAGTAGGTCTCGGCGTTGTGGTTGTAGTGATAGCCTTGATTCACCGGAGACACGTCCGCTTCGCGCCAGAGGTCGCGCGTATCAATCGCTTTCACATTGCCTTTGAACTCGGGGTATTTTCCCTTGGCACCATCGACTGCGAGCTGCGCTTCCGCGATCTGCAAACCGAAACTCTCGCGCCCAGGATTGCCGCAACCGGTTGCCAACACGAACTTCGCATTGGGCGAGTTGAAGTCTTTGCGCAGCGACTTGATGAGCTGCACGAGGTTCTGCTCGTAGCGGCCGGCCAGCGCGGCGCTTTGGTCTTTGTGCCCCTGCCACCAGACGAAGCCTGTGACCTCGTAGCCCTGACCTTTGTAGCCGGGGTAATACTTTTCGAGGTTCTTCAGCACGGCTTTCGCATGCGCCGTATCGGCGTCGTACTGCCGGCCGGCGTACCACGGAACGGGCTTCGGCTCCGCACCCTTGTCCCAGAAGTTGGCGACGTCCTTCGAGCCCGCGTAGATCTTGCCGTCGAACTCGAATCGCTCACTGCCAGGCGGCAACAAGTCCCAACCGAGACTGCGATTGCCGATGCACGCTTTGAGCAACAGCACCGGTTCGTCGTGAAAGTGTCCCATGACATGCCCGAAGCCCAGTTCGGGACCGAACGATCCTTTCGGAGTCAGCCATTCGTTGCGGACGTCGCCGAACTTCTCCATGTCCTTGTAATCAACGCCGCGCGGATCCATCACATGGACGTACCGCACATCTTGCCGAGTCGTCCAATTCCCGGCGTCATCGACCAGGTGCGAGTACTTGCCCTTCTCTTTGACCATGAACTCCAACGAGCCCTTCGTCTCCTTTGGCCCAACCCTGCCGAAGCCCAGCATGTTGGATTGCCCCAGCATGACGTAGACCTTGATCGGCTTGCTGTGATCGCCCGGCTTGCCGTCTGGCTTCGGCAATTGGAATTCTGAATCAGCCGCGACTTTCTCCACCGCCGCTGCGTCGGCAGTGCCCACGACCGTTGCGGCCACCAGCGTCAGAAATGCGAATAGCGAGTTCCAGGTCATGACGTTGTCTCCATTACTTGATTGACGTTTCCGACAACACGTCACTCGGACAAGCCCGGGTGCCACAACGTTTGTCATCTGTAGAAGCTCGGTTTTCTCGGCACGATGTTGAGCTGCTTGTAGGCAAAGCCGCTGTCGGGCGGATCGTATTCGCCAACAAGATCCATGCTGGATTTGTCGTTGATGTCAGCTTCCATCTGTAAGCACCAGTAGGCGGCGTTCACAGTCATGCGACGAAGCCCTTCGCTCTTGAAATCTTGGGCGCTCCCCATCGTGACATGGAAAACGCGCGCGGTGTGGCCGGTGTTTCCGGTCCATGTTTTCACCCAGGCCACCGGCAGCGGAATTAGCTCGGCATTTATGTCATCATCGTGTTTGCGACCCTTCAGCGGCTGACCATCGACCAGCGGCAGGCAGCCTTCGGGCAGGCTGCCACCTTCTTTGTAGGTGCGATAGACATCCGACGTGCCCCAGATGTCTTTGACACCTTTCAAGACGGGATGATTCTTGTTCTGCTCGACGATGATGCCGCGAGTGGAATCCTGCTGCCAACGGCCATGATGATTGCGGAAGGAACCACCCAGCACGCCTTCGCCGAAGTCGATCTTCTTGCCATCCTTCGTGTAGTCGAAGCCAATGAAACCGTGATTGGCAGTACGAATGCCGATGATCGGTTTCCCGGAATCCAGGTAGTTGTAGATGTGCTTCAATTGTTCGGGCGGCAAGGAAATCAGTCGGCTGAACAAGATGACGAGATCGCACTTCTCCAAATGTTCGAGACCGGGAATGTTGTGAGTGACCGTCTTGTCCTCCCACCGAATTTTTTGAGTGGGATCGACGTCGTTGTCCTTGTTCAAACTGAAGAGGACGGTGCAATGAAACCCATGATGCTTGGCGAGGAGCCGTGCCAGCATCGGCATCGAATGTTCGCTGCGGTATTCCTGATCCGCCGCGATCAGGACGATGTGTTTCCCTGCACCCGGTCCCTTGTCGCCGGAATACGTCAGCCAGAGCGGACTCTCCGGGACCGGATGCTCGGCGGCCTTCAATCGGTCAGCGTTGCCTGAAATCGCGACCAGAACACCCAAGCTCAAAGCGAGCAAGACAGAGAGTCCAGTCGTTGGTTTCGTTGGGGACATTTTCGGCTTCCGGATAATCTTTGATGGTTGTTTCTGCGGTCATCCAATCTCTGCGGTGTAAGAGTTTGAATACGGAAATGACCGCAGAGGCGATCCTGTGCGTCGGGGTTATCGCGAGGGAATCTCATTGACGGTGTAGAACGCGTTGCGATGCAGCAGTTCTTCGTTGTCGCGCGAACGCAGACGCGCCAGATCGAGTTCGTACACAAATCCTTGGTCGAGCTTTTCCAAAGTGATCTTGGCCGAGAGTCCGTCCTCGGCCAGCGCGACGGCTTTCACGCCGGATTTATGTTGGTCAACTTCCGGCCCGCCGTAGCCGCCGTGATACGGGTGAGTAAACGCGGAGATCACATAGGAGTCCGCTGAGCCGCCCGTGTCGCGGTCAACGGGCTTGGTGAACGTCACCTTGAAGCCATCCGGTTCGATCGTGATGCGATTGATCTCGAAGGGCATCTTGCCGCTCCATTCGAGTCGTTCGAGGGCGAATGGTTTGATCCCTCGAACGGGCCAGCCGCGGTTGGTCCCGCCACACAGCAGCTTGCCTCCCGGAGTGAATTCCACATTGAGGATGCCTGTCGAAAGCCCCTCGCGAAACGGATAGCACGCTCCCTGCCAGACGCCGTTGACCTGTTCCGTCGTGGCGCGCATCAGGATCGATTGCGTGTAGTCCCCCAGGAACATCTGGTTCTCAAACGGGCCGAACTTGCCCTGCGTCTTATCGACGCTGAAGGCCGTGATGGACCGGCCCATGCGGATGTACGGAAAGATGACGGCGTAGGGGACCAGTTGTTTGACGCGGTTCTTTTCGGTGGCGATCCGTGTTCCTGACGTCGGCTTCTCCGGCACTGGGCCGAGTTCGGGTGAAAACGGATACCAATTGAAACTCGCCGGGTGCCCGTGAAAGCTGTTCTGCGAGACCGCCTTCAAACTGCACGAACAATTCCACGGCCCCTGGCTTTCGACATAGAAGAGCGATCCATGCTCGTCGTGTCCGATCCCGCCGGGACTGCGCAGGCCGCTGGCGAATGCAGTCGTCTTTCCGTCCGGTGCGACCTTCATGATGAAGCCACGGTTCAAGGCATGTGAGTGGTAAGACTCCGACAGGCCGAGCGACACGAATTGGTTTCCGTCCGCATCGAGCTTTGAGCCGAACGCGTATTCGTGGTAGTTCGCATATCCCCAGGCATCGGAGATCGTTTCAAAGCGATCAGCCACGCCATCGCCATTTGAGTCGCTGACGCGCGTCAATTCGCAGCTTTGCGTGACGCGGAGTGCGTTGTCTTTCCAGGTCAGTCCGAAGATCTCGTCGAGTCCCGTTGCGAACCGGTGAAACGAAGGAGTTGGTTTCGCTGCATCGACTCCATCAATCAGATAGATCTCGCCATGCCGCGTTCCCACGGCGACTCGGCGGTCAGGCAGCACCGCGAAGGCCCCGGCCTCGATGACCGTGTCCTTAGGCAGGGGAATGTTGACGATGGGATAATACTCACGTTCGCGTTCTTCGGTGCCCCAGCGTTCGCCAACCTCTTCGGCGTGCAGCGTCGAAGTCGCCGACAGAGCGATCAGAAGCAGAAGACAGAGCAGTCTTGTAGGGTGGGACAAGCTCGCTTCGAGCGCCGGCCCACCAATGGCAATCGCGACGGTAAATGGTGGGCCGGCGCGGCGGATCGCCGCTTGTCCCACCCTACGGCTTAAGTTCATAGAGAAACTCCAGAGATGATTTGCCTTGGGGAATTGGCAGGCGCAGCAGCAACTCGGATCGCTTGGGTTCGTCCGACAGCGATCTCAGTTTCGTTTCGGTCTGGGGAATCGTCAGCCGCAGTCGACCACTGCGGAAGACTCGTTCGGACTCCTGGCTGATGTCTCCGGTGAGCGCTCGAAACCAAACGATCTGCGCCGACGGCGAGTCCAATTGCAGAACACGTTTGAGCTGTCGTTGTTCTTCGGCTCCTGTCGCCACCGACCGATCCTCGATCTCAATCGTGCCGCTGCGATACAGGAACGTGGGGATTGAGGATTCGCCGAGAACGTAACCGCGGAACTGATACCCGACATTCTTGGGATAGAGCGGATTGGGATTGGTCCGAGCCTCTTTGGTCATCACCGGCAGCAGCGGCCACGGAGCGGTTTCATCCGCGAGCTGCACGATCGAGACATCCTGAGCCAGAGTGATTGGTTCGCTGGCGGGATTGAAATCCCCCGAACCCTGCCCGCTCCAATTGACGCCGATGAACTCACCCTGCCAGATGGCTGAGAGTGTTCCGGTTTCGGCATTGAAGGCGTAGCTCAGCTTCTCGGGTAAGCCGACGGCGATGCCTCGAAAGCCGGCGACTCGACTTCGTCCGCGATAGGTTTTGGCCTGATCATCGACCGTCACCTTCGTGCTCACACCGCGGATGCCGGACGGATCGGCGGCCGAAGTGCCGAGCGAGAGGTAGTACCAGATCGCTTCGATCTGCCTGTCGGTGTTGCCATCCAGAATCGTTTTGTGTGCGGCAATCCCATTGGGCCAAGCGGTCGGCATGACCGTCCGCGGACGAAACGCGCCAGGGTTTCGCAAGTAGCTGTTGAACCAGCCAGGCTGAAGTCGCTGATACGAGGTCGGCAAGTCGATCCCTTGATTGACCAGCGCGGCCTTCCCATTGAAGTTGTGACAGGCGACGCAATTCAGTCCCTTGTCGCCCAGCAATTCCCGTCCCCCCGCGCGAAGCAACTTCTCTCGTTCACGCTCGCTTTCCGAGCGACTCTCCGGACTCGGAATCTTCATCTCCGCCCCTTTCAAAACGTCGAGGCGACTGAAGAGGGCCGGCAAGTGCTGGAGATTGCCCGTGCCGTACTGCGGCATCCGAGTCGCCATGTAATGGCGGACGCTTTCGCCATCGAAGAGCACCTTCTTCATCCAGGCCGGTTGCAGCTTGGCCCCGACCAGTGTGAGCGGCGGGGGGATGCGACCGTCGTCACCCAGTTTCAATTCGCTGCCGGCAAAGAATGGGTTGTGTGCGTCATGAACTCCGCCGAAGTCATCGCGAACATGACAGGCGATGCAGTGAAACGCGGTGAGAGTTTTCGCCACCACAACTTTGTCCGAGTCGGCCGTCGGTTCTTCCTTGAGCGATGCGACAACCGCTTTGACCTGCGCGTCATCGAGAAGGAAGCGCGGACTTCGACCACTCGTCTTCGACAAACAGCCGCGTGACAGATCCGCGTTCTTCAACGAACCAATCAGAGGAGCCGCCGCAATGCCGGGGAGTGAATGACAGGCGGCGCAGTTCAATTCCTGAAAGTATTTTTTTCCTTTCGCCGCCAACGATGCCTCTGGAACCAAAGCCTTTCCTGGTTGTGGCTGTTCTCCAATTAGATAACCGGCGATGGCCAGCGACTCAGCGGGAGTCAGCTTCATGTCCGGCATGCGCCCGGAGCTTCTGACTCGCAGCGGCTGAAACAGGAACTCGCTGAGCGACTTCGCGCTGTACTTGGCGGCGACATGCCCAAGCTTCACGGTCAGCGGCTTGATGGCCTTCTTCGCGGCGAGCGCCTTGTCCTCATCGTCGTCCTCCTCGTCGTTGCGTTTCGGTTTCTGCGGCGCGTCGGTGAGTGCTTCCTTCGGACCATGACAGGCCACGCAGCCGACCGAATGAAACAGCGCTTTGCCTTGTTGTCGATCAATCGGCTCAGTTGCTTCCGTCTGAAAGACGGCCTTTGACTGCGCAATCAGAAAGTGAGTCAGAGCTTCAGCGATCCGGTCCCGCTCCGCCTCCGGTTGCGAGACCAACACGTCCGGCATGGTTGTTCCGGGATGAGTGGCCGACGGAGACGCGAGGTATCGCCGGAGGTATTCGGGGGAGATCCGCGCACCGGCTTCGATCAAGTCAGGAGCAGATTTCTCTGGCAGCGAACCTCGTTCGACACCACCGTGACACGCCGCGCATCGCAGCTCCGAGATCAGCAAGCTCCCAACCTGAGCCTGAGTGAGCGGGTGGTTGCCGGGCAGTGCCGGATCGCCAGCCGCGACAAACGTGTTGGCGATCACAAGCCAGCTAGTCATGAACGCGGAGACTCGTCTCATGGTGGTTTCTATCGCTGTTTGTTGTGGGGTAGCCACGTTCGCCAGAACGTGGGTTTTTCGCGAATCTCCCCACGTTCTGGCGAACGTGGCTACAACCCGGCGTGCCGTGCTCACGCGACCTCCACGACTCGTTTGCCGAGGACATCCATTCGCGGTGTGATTCCCAGTCCCGGCTCGTTGCTCGCGGCCATGAAACCTTGCTGGCGTTGCGGAGCACCGGTTGCCGTGCTGACGGTGACGTAACTGTTGAAGTCGGTGCTCGTGAAACGGAACTCTTCCGGAGTGCTGTGAGCCAGGTGAGCGATCGCGGCCGTCGTTATGTCGCCTCCCCAACTGTCTTCCAGAGTCATGGCGATCCCCATGCTCACACAGAGATCGCGAACCTGTTTGGTTTTCGTCAGGCCGCCGAGCTTGCTGATTTTCAGATTGGCGACATCCAGCGCCAGATCGGCTTTCGCTTGCAGCAGCATGTCGAGGCTGTCGATGTTCTCATCCAGCACGAAGGGATGATCGGTATGACGTCGCACGGCGAGACACTCTTCGTAAGTGAGGCACGGTTGCTCGATGTAGACGTCGACGTCGCGAACCGCGCGGACCACGCGCATCGCCTCATGCTGAGTCCAGCCGGTGTTCGCGTCGGCGACGAGTCGATCGGTGGGGAGCAGCATTGCGCGGACGGCTCGGATGCGTTCGATGTCCGTATCCGGATCGCCGCCGACCTTGAGTTGAAACCGGGTGTATCCGGCGGCTCGATAACCGGCGACCTTTTTCGCCATCTCGTCGGGGGACTCTTGCGAGATGGCTCGATACAGCCGCACGCTCTCGCCGAAGCGACCACCCATCAGCACGCAGACCGGCAAGTTCGTCACTTTGCCCAGGATGTCCCAGCACGCGATGTCGATGCCCGACTTCACATACGGATGCCCCTTGAGCGCCGCGTCCATCCGCTGATTCAACTTCGCCAGCTCGCGCGGATCGCAGCCGATGAGATGCGGTGCGAGTTCGCGCAGCCCCGCGCGCACCCCCTCGGCATAGGCCGGCAGATAAAACGGTCCGAGGGGACAGACCTCGCCGTAGCCGGTGAGGCCGGCGTCGGTCTCGACACCGACGATCGTGCTGTCGAACACCGAAACCGATTTTCCGCCGGACCACTTGTAGCTCCCCTCGTGCAGCGGCAGTTCCACGCGATGAGCAAAGATGCGAGTGATTTTCATGGGGGATTCTTTCTGAGTTTGATCAACCAGAATGTGTTCGTGCCACAAATCAGAATCGCGATATTACTCAATGGCCGTCCAAAATAAGCGTCGCCCCGGCTTGGTAACTGGCGGATTCCTTCCGATCCGTGGCCGTTCCTGAATCCGCGGGGTGATTGATCCCCTGCGGACTCAAGAGTGCTCGCGGATTCAAAGCAAAGACCGCCACCTATTCCAAAGCGGTCCCCAGCCAGGCGAACGGCCGGATTCGGTTGCCGAGGAAATCGAATTCACTGTCGAGCGTGTAGATCGCGGTGATCGCCAGATCTTCGGCGAGCACGGTCACCACATCGTTTTCGACAATCCCATTGCTGGTGCGCGGCGCGAGCACATCATTTCCCAGTCCACCATCCAGCGTGTCGAGACCGGAGCCGCCGACCAGCGTGTCGTTGCCGTCTTGGCCCAGCAGCGAATCGTGGCCCGCACCGCCGCTGAGTTGATCGTGGCCTTTGCCCCCGCGCAGGACATCGTTGCCGAGTTGCCCGAACAACACGTCATCGCCATCGCCACCATCGAGGTTGTCGAGGCCGCCGCCGCCGAGCAGCGTGTCGTTGCCGGTTGCGGACAGCAGCCGATCGTTCCCCTCGCCACCGTCCAGCAGATCGTCGCCGCGTCCTCCGTTGAGCGTGTCGTCGCCGTCGCCGCCGAGCAGCGTGGCCGCCACGAGCGCCGCCGTCGCGTCCAACAGATCATTCCCCGCGCCGCCGGATAATGACCACGGCGTGGAATTGCTCGCGTTGATGAACGTGTCCGCTTTCGAGCCGCCGACAAGATTCTCAAACGAGTCCCACTTCAAGATGCGTGCGGCGGATGAAGTGAGATCCTTGTATTGTTTGCCGGCGAGATCCCACGTCGCGACGGCGTTCAACCCCGCGAGCGTGTCGCGACCCGCGCCGCCGCGAACCGACTCGATCGCTCCGAACGTCCCCCCCAGCACTTGTTCGCGGCCAGCGAAGCCGCTGGTCGAACTGCTCGTCAGTGTCAGCGAGCGATTCGAGGTTCCCTTTGAGAAATCGACGACATCGGCTCCCGCGCCGCCATCCAGCAGTCCGGCGAAGATCGTTCCCTCCGAGATTGCGAATGAATCGTCGCCGCCGCCGCCGGAGAGTGTTTCGAAGCCGTTGAACGTCACGCCGGTCAGGCCCGACATCGTCACGCCGGTGGGTGTCAGATCGAAGACGTCCGCGAAGGTGCTGGCACCTTGCAGTTTGTCGCTGCCATCACCACCGAGGATCGCTTCGAAATCCGAGACCGGCAGACCGTTGATCGCGACCGTGCCTCGCGCACCGTCGGCCAGCACGGTGTCGTTGCCGGAACTCAGCGTCAGCGAATCGGCGAACGCTCCGCCACCGCCAGAGATTGACTCGATGCTCGTGAAGAGCGTCTTCGTCCAGCCGCTCACGCCGAAGCCCAGCGAGGCCATCACGAATGATTCGGCGGCGGTGTCGCTCCCTTGCACGCGATCGGAACCTGCGCCGCCGGTGATCGTTTCAAAGCCCAGGATCGTGAGTGTGTTCCATTTCACGCGACCGGGAGACAGCAGTTGAAAGACATCGTTCCCCGACGTGCCGGTCAACGAATCGGCTGTGCCCGCACCGATCAGAGTTTCGATGTCCGCGATCCCGGCCAGAGTGGTCGGGGCCATGACGAACGGGCCGGTGATGCGCATCGTGTCCGTATCCGCTCCGCCGCTGAGCACATTGCCGGTCGGTGCGTCATCCAGCACATCGTCTCCCGTACCGCCCAACAGAGAATCGTTTCCAGCGCCGCCGATCAGCCAATCGTTCCCCGCACCGCCATCAAGGCTGTCGGTCGAGCTACCGCCGATCAGCTTGTCCTCCCCATTGCCGCCGGTCAGCGTGGTCGATCCGCTGAACGCCGAGGCGTCCAGCACGTTCGCCGAATCACCGCCGGTCAGCCACGCTTTTTCGATGCCCAACAGCGTGTCTTCGAGCACTCCGGCGAACGACAGCGAGCTATTGGTCAACAGCATGTCCGCATCGCGGGAGGCGATCAGGCAGTCAATCGCTCCTCCGCCGATCAGCGAATCGTTTCCCGTTCCACCGATCAGCGTGTCGGCTCCGTCGGCACCGTTGAGCGTATCGTTGCCGTCGCCCCCTTCCAGAAGTTCGCCGCCGCTGCTGCCGGTCAATTGGTCCGCTCCACTTCCGCCGCACAACGCTGAGATCCCGACGATCGAGCCGGCTCCCGTTCCACCGGACGACAAGCTCACGCTGACCGCGCTGCTGAAGGCCGAGTAATCCAGCCGATCGCGTCCCCCTCCGCCTTCCATTCGCGCGACCGAACCGGTGGGCAACATCGTGAAGAGGTCATCGCCCAGACCGCCGCGCACCGTTTCGATGTTCGCGAATGTGAGCCCCGCGACTTCGCCGCCGTTCGTGCGTGAGATCGTCCACGCGGTCGCGACCCCCGCGTTGCTCGGCACGATCAGCGAGTCGTTGCCGCCGCCCCCCGACAACACTTCAAAACTCAGGAACGACGCCGCCACGCCGGTGACTTTGATTCCGGTCGGACCGATCGTGAACGCCTCGTTGGTCCCGTTGTCACCTTGCAGTCGATCGACGCCACCGCCGCCGGTGATCGTCTCGAAGCCGAGCAGCGTCGCGCCATAGGCGGTCATCCTGCCGTTACCACTGACTCCAAATTGATCGTCTTGATCCTGTCCCGTCACCGTGTCGAGACCAAGGCCCCCTTGCAGCGTCTCGAAGCCTTGGAAGATCTGCCCCGGTGAGCTGCCGACGAGTACGCCGTCACTCGTCACCGTGAAGAGATCCGCCCCGCTCGTCCCCGCCAAGACGTCGGACGATCCCGCGCCTTGAATCGCTTCCACGCTGAGACTCGTCAGCCCCGAACCCGACGCACCCAGCGTCCACGTTCCGATGAAGCGGACCGCATCGTTGCCGAGACCGCCATCGAGCAGATTGGTGCCGGACGTGTCGTCGAACGAGTCATTCCCCGCGCCGCCCGACAACGTATCGTTGCCGAGTCCTCCGGTCAGACAATCATCCCCTTCGCCACCATCGAGATTGTCCGCTCCCGTCCCGCCGGTCAACGTGTCGCGGCCATCTCCGCCGCGAAGCGTGACCGCTGCGATCGCGTCCGACGCATTGAGCGAATCGTCTCCCGCGCCGCCATTCAAGCTCGTGGCCGAGGCCCCCCGCATGTTGAAGAACGTGTCGTTGCCTGTGCCTCCCACCAGCGTTTCAAACGAGTCCCACAACAGCAGTCGATGGCTCGCTCCCTCCGTGAGTTGCTTGTCACCCACATTCCAAGTCATCGCGATGTCTGCGCCGATCAACGTATCGTTGCGCGAACTCCCCTGCAGCGACTCGATCCCACGGAAGCCGCCAGACACCGACGCTTCGTTGCCGACAAAGCCAGCCGAGTTGCTGTCCGTCAACGTCACCGCGCGGCCGCTCGAGGCCGACGACCAGTCGAGCCGATCGTTCCCCTGTCCGCCGTCAACCACACCGCCAAACAAGACACCGTCTCCGAACACAAACGCATCGTCGCTGTTGCCGCCGCTGAGTGACTCGAACCCCGTGAATTGCAGCGGCGGGCTGAGCGGATTCCCTTGCGCCGAACCGCTCGTCGCCCCGGTGATCCGCCACGTCGTCGAGCCGCTCTGAATGCGCAGCGTGTCGAGCGCCGTGGGATCGTCGTTCACTCCGCCATCAAGCTGCCGAGTCTGTCCCGCGTCCGCCACCAGAAACATCACAGTGTCGGCAAATCGTGAACCTCGAAACTGCTCGATCTCCGCGTTCAGCGTCAGTCGATGATTCGCTCGCAGCGCTTGCTGCGTGGTGCGCGTCAGGTCGATGCTCACGCCCCCATCGGCCGGTGAGTAATCGAGCCGGTCGCTGCCACCCCCCGTCGCTTCCACGATGATGTCCGTGCCACTCGCCAGCATCCGATAGACATCGCTGCCGTTGCCTCCGGCGAGCCGATCGTGCCCCGTCGCATCCCCCAGCGTGTCGCGGCCGTCGCCACCCAACAGCGTCACCGTACCGGAGAACCCATTCGCGTTGAGCACGTTGTCTCCCGCGCCGCCGGTCAATTGCGCGAGTTCGATGTTCTGCACCGCCGCAGTGCCGATACCGCTGAGCAGTTCCGAGTCCGTCAAATGAAAATCGACATCCCCGCTGCCCGTCAGCATGTCCGAGCCAGCACCGCCGTTGATGGAGTCGTCTCCGAGACTGATCAGGATCGTGTCGTCATCCGCTTCGCCGAAGCTCGAGTCGTTGTCGCTGCCACCATCCAAGGAATCATTCCCGAAACCGCCGCGCAGAACGTCGTCGCCCAGTTCGCCCAGCAGCACGTCGTTCGCGCCGAGTCCGTTCAACGAATCATCACCGGCACCGCCCCACAGCGAGTTCACATTGTCGTCGCCAATCAACGAGTCGTTGCCGGTTCCGCCGCCGACATTTTCGAATTGCGCAATCTGTCCGACGGTCCCTGCGAACGCCGCCAGTCCATCGCGCAGCGACACCGACACGTCCGACGTGAATGCTCCGAAATTGAGCCGATCGGTTCCCGCGCCGCCGCTGATCGTGCCGCTCCAACTGGCCGTCGGCGAAATATGAAAGAGGTCGCTGGCTTCGCTGCCGGTCAACGATTCGATCTGCGTGAAACGAATCAATCCAGTCGCCGCGCCGCGGACCTGCCCCGTTCCATCACCGGTCACGAACCAATCCCACTCCCCGAAGTTGGTCCCGTTCAACAGCGTCAACTGATCCGCGCCGGAGTTCGTTCCGTCGAATTCCAGAACACCTCCCTTCGGCACCGGCGTCCCGGCGGAGAAGTCGAGGCTCAATTGCAGCGACTGTCCTGCATCAGCGCTGACAACCAACGTGTCGAACGCCGAGACCGTTGTTTGCGTGCCGGCCAACGGAGTCGTCGCCGCCGCGCTGGCGAACAGCGCGACTGAGTTCGCTCCGGTGCGACGCAACACGACGCTGCCGCTGGCGTGCAGTTCGACGCGCTGCCCAGGTTGAATGTCGTAGGTGCTGATGACTTGCTGGTACTCGCCCCAAGTGCTGTGAAACAGAACCTGCGTTCCATCCGACGAGGCGTTGACGATCGGCTGCGCGATGTAGCTGTCGCCGAATTGCGAGCGATGTCTCGCTAACACGACTGCCCCGTCCGGGCCGCTCGGCTGTTCGAGGTTGATCGCGACGATCGCTCCTTGATAGGCCGGCGACGACGCGGTGAAGGGGTTCGTGCCGCTGTAGTACGACGCGAACACGTACCCAGGATTCTGCGTGTTCGTCGCCGTGATGTCCCCCAGCGTCTCGCGGCCGGGCAGGATGTTTTCGAAGGCCGGATTCGTGAGGGCCGCGAACTTGTTGGTCGTGGGATCGAATCGCACCACCTGTCCGATGACGTTGCCGCCCGCGAGGTACTCGATGTTCGGACTAACGAGATTGTCTTTGCTCCACTTACCGGGTTGCCCGACGACATACACGTTGCCGCTGGCTCCTTCCGCGAACACCGGATGATGCCACCGCATCGGGAAGAAGCCGTTCAAGCGGACGTCATCGCGCCGCAGCACGGGGATGTCCTCATCGGGTCTCGGCATCACCGGCATGACGTGCGGAGTGATCGTGCCGCTTGCCAGATCCACATCGAGCAACCGAAACGCCGCTCCCTCATCACTGAGGTAGCTGACCATGATCCCGCTGCCATCCGGAGCCACATAGAAGTCATCCACATTCTCCGGCGCGCTGCCGTACGGAAAGCCCGCCGAACCTGCGGGAGCAGTCAGCGTGAAACTGGCGACGACCGGATCGACCCAGCGATCCGCGCTCTCCGGTGTGTTCGGCAACGGCGCGGCATCCAGATCGACCACGTAGGCATTGAGCACCGACCGATCAAACTCGTTCGGATTGCTCACGCTCCGCGGATTGCCGAGCAGCACCGTGTAGTTGTGCCCGTTCTCCGGATTGAAGAAGAGCGACGTCTTCGAGGTGAAGATCAGACCGCCCGCTTGCCACGGATCAAAGGAGGTGAAGACCAGCGTTTGGTCGGCGTGTTGATAAACCTGCTGGATGCCGCTGGGATCGTCCACGCCATCGGCAGCCGTCAAGTAGCGATACTTCCTCACGCCCGACGACTCACCATCCGGTCCGACACCGGAGACGAATCCGTATTCGACATGCGGTTCGGCGGGATTCAGGCTCCAGCGCCAATTGCGGCTGGGGATCGTCGCGGTGACCGGCGTGATTCCCGAGGACGGATCGGCAAGCTGATTCGAATCGAGCAACAGATTCCAATTCGTCTGTCCGGCTTCGTTCGGTCCACCGAGCGGCGACACGAAGTTGACCAGATGAACCAGATCGCTCGTCACGTTGAAGCTCGGCGTCGTGACATAGGGCGAGCGCACCAGCCCGCCCCATAGATGCAGTTCATCGGCGACGTCCCCCAGCCGACTCGCCGTCAGCACCTCGGTTCCCGGATCGCCCCCCAGCCGAGTGATCGTGCCTCGAATTGCGGCGACCGATTCGCCAAACGTCGGAGGGGACGCATTCAGATCCGGCGGGACCGATTGCCGCCGCCCATCCGGCACCAGTTGCACCGACTTGTAGCGATCGTCGTTCGCTGACAGATCGCTGAGCACATCGTTCCCGCCCAGTTGCGGATCGCCCGCCGTGTCCGAGTACGACAGCAACTCATCCGACACGAAGAACCAATCGTCCCCGCTGCCGCCGGTCAGCGTGTTCGAGACGAAATCCTCGAACACCGTCTGTCCGACATCGGCATTCACCGGAGTGGTCCACAACGCCGTCGTCCGCAGCGGCGACTGAGATCCCGCCTGCACGGTCAGCACCGAGTTCGCATCATGCGTCGTGCGCGGACCCAGCGTGCGATCAACGACCAGAATCTCGGAGTCCGGATCGGTCGTCGCGACGCGCGAGACAACGCGCACGACTTCGTCGTCGATTCGCGCGAGGAAGTTCGTCCCCGACGGCATCTCGCCCACGTAATTCGCCGGATCGAACGCCGCCGCCAACGAGGTGGGGACGACAAACCGGGTCGAAGTCGCGGTGATGTCTTTCGCCTTCAGCGAATTCGCCGACAGCGGATCGACCCGCCCATCGCCATTGTCATCGACTCCCAAGACGACCGTGCGCGTCGGCGCGATCGTCTGCCGCCGCACCTCGCCGTTCGCGGCCGACGCCAGCCAGCGATTGCGCACGTCATTCGCCCCGTTGATCAGACTCACCTCGAATTCGAGCGTCGCGCCGATCAACAGATCGTTACCGCTGCCGCCATCCAGGCTGTCACGACCAAAGCCGCCGATCAACACATCAGTTCCCGCGCCGCCGATCAGCGTGTCGTTCCCCAATCCGCCGATCAGTAAGTCGTCACCGTCGCCACCATCGAGCCGATCCGCTCCGACTCCGCCGAGAACCGTATCGTCACCGCTCCCCCCGAACACGACATCGTCGCCCGCGAAGACGGTGACGCTGTCCTCTCCCAGACCCAGATCAAGCCATTCGTGGAACGCGCTTCCCGCCACACGATCGTCACCTCCAAACGTGGAGACGATCACGCCGAAATAGCTCGGCACGGAGAGCGATTTCGCCTCGTCGAGATTCGCCGGGGCCGGCCACTCACCACCCATCGCCGCCGCCTGCTGCAATCCAAAACCACTGGTCACGCCGGTCAGGTCGATGACGTTCGCAGATTCGTCCCCCACGACGATCACACGCCCTACCAACGCCGCCGACAGATTGAGCAGCGCTGCCTGAGTGCTCGCTTGTTGAACGCTTGCAGCCGAGCCGTTGATCGTGACCCGCACAGCCTCGAACGAGACTCCGTTGGCGGAGTTCACCAACTGACGGCCGATCGTCACGGTGGAAGCGGAAGTCTCGGCCAGTTCGATGACCAGCACGCCGGGCGTTTGTAGATCGCCGGTGAACGACACCGCGCTGGGCACGGTGCGAGACTCCAACAGCTCTGCCGCGAGCGAGTGTCGCCAGCCGCGCGGCTTCTGCCGACGATGACGGCTCGCGCGAACGCGCCGAGGAATCGCACGGAGCCAATCAAACAGTCGCATGAAGCACTCCGCGCACAACGTCTCCGAAACCGGTGACTTGTTGATCGTGCGCGCGGGGCGGGCCTTCGCAAGCTGTCAATCGCCCCTTCGCGGAGTTTCCCTGAAAGGCGAGGCCGGTTATGTCGGCATCCGCACGGCAGGTGTGATCGCTGTGAGACGCACCGTAATTTCGACGCGTGCAATCGCTGCACTCGGTGAATTCATCCGGCTGAAATTCCTGGCGTAGCAATGCTGCCAACCGCGCCGATCACCTCGGTCCGCGCGGTTAATCCGGCGCCCAAACGTGGGAAGTATTGCCCCAAACCCCTCCGAGCTTGCCTCGGTGGTTACGGGCCTTTGCACTACGCTGGTCTCGTTCGTAGTGCAAAGGCCCGTTTCCACTGAGGCAAGCTCAGTGGGGTATGTGCTGTCCTCAAACGATGTCGCCTAAACCGCCGGATTGGCCGACCCCTTGTTCGCCGACAATGAACTCAGGCAACGAAGAACCTCCAATGTCTGACTCGCGACTCATTCTGGGATCACGCTCGCCGCGCCGGCGCGAGTTGCTGGAGCTGCTCGTCTCACCTGAGTCGATCGACGTTCAACCGCCGCTCACATCGGACGAGTTGGGATTCGAGGGCCTGGCTTCGTGGCCGGAGATTACTCAGCGGTTGCAGCGGATCGCTCGCGAGAAGAACCACGACGTGCTCGCGCAGCTCTCGCCGCGAAGTGCAGATGCCGGACTCGTACTGACGGCTGACACGGTCATCGTCGCCAGCGATGCTGATGCGCGATTACATGTACTTGGTCAGCCGCCGGCCGATGAATCCTGGCGCGACATCGTGCGCGGTTGGTTCCGCGACTTGTACGCCGGACGCAGCCACATCGCGGCGACGGCGGTCTGCTTGACCGACCGGCTGAGCGGCCGACGGCTCGAACGCATCGTGCAATCGCAGGTGTGGGTCCGCGACGATGTCGAACCGCTGCTGGAGTGGTATCTCGCGACTGACGAACCGCGCGGCAAAGCGGGAGGCTACGCTCTGCAAGGACTCGGCAGCGTGTTTGTCACGCGCGTTGAAGGGAGCATCACCAACGTCGTCGGCTTGCCATTGGAGGCGCTCGTCGAAATGCTGCCGCAACTCGGATGGCCGTTGAAGTGAACGGGGTCGAGAGTCTTTTTCCTGCCGCCGAACCGTCGCAAACGTTCGTCGCTTCCATGACGGCGGCAGGAAAAAGACTCCCGACCCCTTCGTGACGCCCAGGAGCGGCGTCGCTACGATCCGCCCTTCGCGCGAGTCTGTTTCGCGCTCCGGTTTTGGCCGAACTAGAAACGTCTGCCGCGATGCCTGATCCCGATACTTCCACGCCCCCGCCGAGCAATGAACCTACACCGAAGCCGCGGCCGCCTCGACGAGAACGCGACGATGACGACGCGCCCCGCCCGTCCCTGTGGGGACCGGCGATTTTGATCGGCTTGTTCCTCTCGCTGATGCTGGCGATGAGCTGGAAGAATTTGGTCGGCTCGGCCAACGAGGTGGACTTCTCGGTCTTCTGGAAACAATTGAACGCGAGCAATGTCTCCGAACTCGCGCTGACCGGAAGCCACGCCGCCGGCAAATGGAAAGTCATCCCGGACGGTCCCGATGCAGGCGGCAAGAAGCTCGTCGAGACGTTCAGCACGCACATCCCCGAGCCGATGCTGGAAGACCCGGAGCTGCGCAATCGGCTGCGGCAAGTTCCCAAATTCAAAGCCGACGACGCGACGCCGCAATTGTTCAGCCAGTTCTTGTTCGGCTCAATGTTTCTGATGGCCATGCTGTTGGTCGTCTTCTTCATCATGCGGCGTTCGATGGACCCCAGCGGAACATCGTTTATCGGCAGCTTCGGCAAAGCGGGAGCGAAACGCTTCAAGCTCTCGGACCATCACACAACCTTCGCCGACGTGGCCGCGATGGAATCCGCCAAGGGCGAACTGATGGAGATCGTTGAGTTCCTGAAGACTCCGGAGAAGTTTCACAAGCTCGGCGCGCAGATTCCCAAAGGGGTGCTGCTGATGGGTTCGCCCGGCACCGGCAAGACGCTGCTAGCTCGCGCGACGGCGGGCGAGGCGGGCGTGCCGTTCTTCACGATCAACGGCTCCGAGTTCATCCAGATGTTCGTCGGCGTCGGCGCGAGCCGCGTGCGCGATCTGTTCCAGCAAGCTCGCGATAACTCGCCGTGCATCATCTTCGTGGACGAGATCGACGCCGTCGGCCGCGTGCGCGGCGCGGGACTCGGCGGCGGACACGACGAGCGCGAGCAGACGCTCAATCAAATCCTCAGCGAGATGGACGGCTTCTCGCCGACCGAAGCGGTGATCGTCATGGCCGCAACGAACCGGCCGGATGTGCTCGACCCCGCTTTGCTTCGCCCCGGCCGCTTCGATCGGCACGTCACCATCGACAGGCCGACCAAGGAAGGCCGCAAGCAGATTCTGAAAATTCATGTCCGCAAAGTGCCGCTGGCCGATAACGTCGATCTGGGCGAAGTCGCCGCGTCCACCATCGGCTTTACAGGTGCGGAACTCAAGAACCTCGTCAACGAAGCCGCGCTCAACGCCGTGCGCGCCATGCGAACCGCCGTCGTTCGTGACGATTTTGAAGTCGCTCGCGACCGCGTGCTCATGGGAGCCAAACGCGAGGAGATCCTCACCGAGCACGAAAAGGCGATGACCGCGTACCACGAAGCCGGACACGCGCTGCTCGCCTGGTTCCTGCCCGACGTCGATCCGGTCCACAAGGTCACGATCATCCCGCGCGGCCGAGCACTCGGCGTCACGCAATTGCTCCCGGAAGAGGACCGCTATCACTACGGCGAGAAGCGCATGCACTCGCAAATGGCGATGATGCTCGGCGGCCGAGCGGCCGAGAAGCTGGTCTTCGACGAATACTCCGCCGGAGCCGAAGACGATCTGAAGCGAGCGACGTCACTGGCACGCCGCATGGTCAGCCACTGGGGCATGAGCGAGAAGATCGGCCCCGTCGCCTTCCGTCAGGGGGAAGATCATCCCTTCCTCGGCAAAGAGTTGCACGAAGCTCGCGAGTTCAGCGAAGAGACCGCGCACACCATCGACCTGGAAGTCCAACGCTTCCTCAACGCCGCTGCCGACCGAGCCTCCAAGCTCTTGGCCGAGCACCGCCCGCAACTTGAAGCCGTCTCCAACTCGCTGCTGCAAAAAGAAAGCATCGACCACAGCGACATTGTCGCGCTGCTCGGCCCGCCGATCCCGCGCACCAACAGCGATGCGAAGAAACCGTAGAGCAAAACAGGCGAGCGGGGCGGCGTCAGCCCCCCGGTCCGGACGCGAAGACAACGGCTGCGGAAATGGCTCGCGTGTTCCACGGGGTCTTGTTGTAATGAGCCCAACGATCCGCATGAGAAATGACAGCAGCGGATTGAGCGTCGGTCATGGAGCCGTTCCCCATGAAGAATCCGTTTCCCGGCATGAACCCCTATCTGCAACAACGGTGGGGCGATTTTCATACCAGCTTCACGGTCGCGATCAGCGACGCGTTGAACCAATCCTTACCGGAAGATTTGGTGTCACGGATCGAGGAAACCCTTGAACCCAATTGGGCCATGCCGCGCGATGACCCACGCACCGCACGGCATATTGAAATCATCGCTTCGAACGCTGGCCGACAAGTCACCACCGCGATTGAAATTCTCTGTCCCGCAAACAAATCGAACGCCGGCTGCGAGACATACCGTAAGAAACAGGCGAAGTTCGTCGCCGCACGGATAAACCTCGTGGAGATCGACCTCGTTCGAAGTGGCACGTTCGTTTTGGCGATACCGGAGCGAACAATGCCTTGGAAGTGCTGCACGCCATACGTCATCAACGTCCGCCGCGCGATACGTCCCGCGACGGCCGAACTCTATTCCGTCCCGCTACGCGAGCCGTTGCCCAACATTCCTATTCCGTTGCGTCCCACCGACAGCGACCTCGTCCTGCAACTGCAACCGCTGCTGGATGAGTGTTACGAACGCGGCCGGTATCGGATGAATTACCAGCAGCCTCCCGACCCACCATTGCCGGCCGACGACGACGCTTGGGCGAATCAGTTGCTGCGGGAGCAGGGACTGCGACCGTAATGCGGAACAGCGAGTCGAAGGGGATTTCGCAGCATGCTCAATGTCGCTTCAAACTGTTCTCAGCCGAATTGCGGTTGCCTCTCTCGTCGCGATTTCTTGCAGGCCGGCACGTTGTCACTCGGCGGGCTGACGTTGCCGTGGCTGTTCGAACAACAAGCCGCGTTGGCGGAGATCGTGGCCGGTGCGACCAATTCTGGGCGGCCAAGTTTTGTGCGTGACAAGTCGATCGTGCTGCTGTTTCTTTCTGGAGGCGCTTCGCATATCGAGACGTTTAATCCGGCGGTGGACGCACCGGCTCCGTACAGCAGCATGACCGGCGAGGTGAAGACGTCGCTGCCGGGAGTCACGTTCGGCGGGACGTTTCCGCAGCTTGCGCGGCATGCTCACGAGATGGCGGTGGTGCGGAGCTTTCAGCATCCGCTGACGGGGCATGTCGAGGCCATCGTCCACATGCTGACCGGTGGGACTGATCCGGTCGGGAAGCGGAAGACGGGATTCAGCATGGGTTCGATCTGCTCGCGGTTGGCGGGAGCGAATCATCCACGCACCGGGATGCCGAGCTTCACGCTGCTCAACACGGACGAGGTCGATCCGCAGTATCGCAACGAACGGACGCGCGTCGAGAACGGCTCCGAACCGAATTCGCTCGGCGCGGCGTTCAGTCCGTTCAATCCGAGCGGCAAGAGCGACGCGGTTCGGAACATGACGCTCAACATCCCGCGCGGCCGGCTCGACAACCGCCGCGAGCTACTGGCTTCGCTCGATCAACTGAAGGCCGAGGCGGAGGAGTTGCAGATGCTCGACAGCGCCGACCGCTTCACGCAGCAAGCGTTCGACGTGATCTTGGGAAGCGCGGCTGAGGCGTTCGATCTGTCGAATGAGAATCGCCGCTTGGTCGAGCGGTATGACACCAGCCACATTCAAGTCGGCAAGAAATCGTTCCGCTCATCACAGCTTGGCCAGCACATGTTGACCGCGCGTCGATTGGTCGAGTCGGGCTGCCAGTTCGTGACGGTGCATTCGGCCGGTTGGGACATGCACGCCGATGGCAACAACCCCGGCATCGTCGCCGGCATGGAGATGCTCGGCCGGTCGGTCGATCAAGCGGTCTCGGCGTTTCTGGAAGACGTGGCCGCTCGCGGGCTGAGCGACAAGGTGCTGCTGATCATCACGGGGGACTTTGGCCGCACGCCGAAGATCAACAAAAACGGCGGTCGCGATCACTGGTCGAGTCTGAGCACGCTGGCCTTCGCCGGTGGTGGCCTGAAGATGGGCCAGGTCATCGGCCAAGCGGCTCGCAAAAACGACGTGCCGCTCAGCGAACCGCTGACGACATCGCACCTGCTCGGCACGGTGATTCATACGCTGTTTGATGTCGCCGCGCTGCGGCTGGCTCGCGGAGTCCCACGCGAGGTGATGTCGCTGGTCGAACAATCCGAGCCGGTGCCGGGTTTGGTCGCCCGTTGAAAATCATCTCACGGGACTGATCCCAACAGCGCGTCGGCTTTGGGGCGGCTCCAATTCCAACCAATGCTTCCAAGCGTTATCAACCGGTGGGCATCGGAGCGGCGTTTCCACTGCCAAATGGACGCAGTGGCTCATCTGGCTCAGCTTCGTAGACCACGGGAAAGCCACCGCACATGGCTTCGAGAACGGGAATGGGGACGTTCGTTGTCTTGGGTACGGACGCGAGCAAGGCCCAGTTCCCTTTGGCGTCGCAGGTGATTCCTGTGCGGCGCACTAACGGATGAGTCAGAGTATCACACAGGGTCAACAACTCCGCCGGAGGATCAGCGGACTTCGGTTCACCCGGTATGTGCAGTGTTGGTGGCAGCATTGGACGATCCCCTCGCATTTCGAATGAAAAAACTGCCGTTGGATTCTCGTCCAACGGCAGTTCGGGATTCTAACCAACTGATTGACTAGGCGGGAACGACGTTGAATCGCGAACAGACGGCGGTGAGATCGCACGCGGTCGTAGACGTTCCATTGCCTGCGAACAGGAGCGCGACCGGACGTCCGGACGCTTGTTCCAGGATCGCCGATCCCGAGTCGCCAGGAAGGCTAAACGACCGGCCGGGCTGCCCGGCGATCTGCACGCAGTTGTCGAAGACCGCGATCTGCGGAGACTGCTGAGTTCCATAATTCACAGTGACACCGTTGACCCGAATTGCCGTGACCGTCCCCTGAGTGACGCCCGTTGTGCGTCCCGACTTCGTGACTCGCATTGCCGGACGTGCGGCCAACAAAGTGGGGGTGTAATTGGCGATCCCGAACATCTTGTTTGTCTGAACGAGGTTGGCTTGCGTGATGGATGCGATGGCGGCATCCATGCGATTCCTGGGAGTGGTGCCGCCCGCAGGAAATTGAATCGGTTCAATTTGACTCAATCTCGCAAAAACATCGTTCGGTGCCACACCGAAGGCTTGCACGATTCTTGTCCCAATCGGCAAGGCATTCGTGTCGGCCAAGACATGGTTGTTGCTCAACGCAAACAACTGTCCGCCGACCACTGGACCACGGCGGACGAGACATCCCAAGGTGCCGACGAATGCCGCACCTAAGGGGCTGATCTGAATTCCTCCAATCACCGGCCGCCGCCGAGCTTGATGTTGCGCCGGCGTGGTTCCCGCCTGCGCCGTTGCCGAGGCACGTCGCTTTGCCAAGGCTTGCTGAACGGGCAGGTGTTCGACATCAATTTCGATGCCTTGAAATGCACCCTGCGTCAGTTTCGGAGTCTTCTTTCCCAAGTCTTGCTTGTCGAACACATAGACTTTGAGCACGAATTCATTCGCGAGGAGTTTGCCACCCTTGATCCGAATTCCCACGCCCGTGGCATGGACGTTGTTCAACGGTGTTGCGAATGCCGACATGGCACCTCGCGCGGCAAATGCGCCAGCAACTGCGCCCGCCACCGCTCCTGGTCCTTCGTCTTGCTGCGCCTCCATCAGAGCCAAGCGATAGTCGTCCAATGCCGCAAACGCGTCTGAGAAACTCGCCATGATGTCATCTCCGAAATCTGGAAGAACTTCCCGCCAAGCACACACGCTGTCTGCTTGGCCTCGTAGTGGATGAGTGTGTGAACGTAAAACTGGGAATTCAAGCAATACGGCATACCGGATAGTCCTGGTGTCACCAGTTTTTTTGAAACTTGTGGTTGTTTTTGAGGACGCCGCTCCGGGCGGAGTTTGTTCCAGATCGAGGTGTGCGTCAGAGACTGAACCAGCACCTGTCTTCGGTTTAACGAACCAACATGGCTCGCAGCGCGTGGCACACGGCGTCGCGTTTGGCGGTGTTGGCGGTATCCTTCAACTCGCGTGCGTTGGTCCGAACCGAGTCACAGGGAATGCCGAAAGTATGTGCGGTCGATTTACTTTGAGAACGGCGGCTCGGCAGATTGCCGAGTTCTTCCAGTTGATGAGTGGGCTGGTCGAATGGGACGACCCGCGATTCAACATCGCACCGACACAATCGGTGTTGGCGATTCGCCGATTGGCAGTAGGACGCGAGCCAACATTGCTTCGCTGGGGGCTGATTCCAAGCTGGGCGAAGGATGCGTCGATGGCCGCCAAGTGCATCAACGCCCGTGGCGAGGAGTTGGCGAACAATCGAGTGTTCCGCACTCCGTTCCGCCGGAGCCGCTGCTTGATTGTGGCGGATGGCTTTTATGAGTGGGACAAGACCAACCCGAAGAAGAAAGTGCCGATTCGATTTTCTCTGTCGGACGACAGCCTGTTCGCGTTTGCTGGATTGGCGGATCGCTGGAGCGGGCCGGCGGGCGAGGTTGTCGAATCGTGCTCCGTCATCACGACAGAACCGAACGCACTCGTGCAGCCGACTCACAATCGCATGCCGGTCATTCTGCATCCGGCCGATTACGACCGCTGGCTCGATCCGCAGAACCAAGAGGTCGCTGCATTGCAGCCACTGTTGGTTCCGTTTCCCCCCGAGGCCATGCGGGCGGAACGAGTGAGTGACGCGATCAACAATGCAAAGAACGACGTTGATCCGCGATTGATCGTTGCTGTTGAACCACCGCGATTGAGAGCCCGAAGTTTGTTTGACGATGACGACATCTAGGATTCTTGAGGTCGGAATGTTGTTACCGACGAGTCACGCTTTGGCAGCATCGAACAGCATGCTTTCGCACACGGATGCGAGGGGCGCACACGGATGGAGGTGCGGCGAACGAATTGCTGATCTGTGTGCGTGTTTTGCATCCGTGTGCGCCTCTCGCATCCGTGTGCGTAGTCCCAGATGACCGCGTCCCCAAACATGGAAACCACTCGATTCGATTGAGTTGGCTCACCGAAAATCACGGGACTTGGTTTCGATCTGCGTCAGTTCGTGAGACAAGTCCTCCAGTCGGTTCACCAGAACGTGGATATTGGCGTCGTGCCGCTGCAAGATCCCGTGAGCCAACAGCACGGTGGCTGAGCGTGCGGCTTGATGATGTCGCTCCCACACGTCGGGGCGAACGATCAGATTGATCGTGCCGCTTTCATCCTCCAATGTCACGAACGTAATGCCGCGCGCGGTGCTCGGTCGCTGACGCAGCAAGACCAAGCCGGCAACCCGTAGGAAGCGACCGTTGCCAGTAGAGGCCAGCCGCCAGGCGGGCGTGATGCGGCGCGTGTCGAGTTGCGGACGGAGAAACTTCAGTGGATGAGCTCGCAGCGACAAGCCGGTCGTGCGGTAGTCGGCGATGACCTCTTCATACGCTCCCAGATTCGGAAGAGAAACGGTCGGCTCATCGGCAACCGGTTGTACGTTGAGCAACGGACTCGGCGAGTGATCCGGAAGCGATTGCCACAACGCCGAGCGGCGATTCAACCGCAATGAAGCGAACGCATCCGCTTTGGAAAGACGAGTCAGCACGGCGTTGCTCACGCCGGTACGCTGCGCGAAATCGTCCAACGATTCGAACGGCCGCACGCGGCGCTGCTCGACGATCCGTTCGGCGTGCGCGGCGGAGAAGCCGCTCAGCATGCGGAAGCCGAGACGAAGTTGAGGGGAGGAGGGGAGGAAGGGAGGAGGACACGGCACACTCACTCCTCCCCTCTCCTCCTCTCCTCCTCCCCTCCTCCCCTCCAACGTGCAATCCCACTCGCTGAAGTTCACATCCACCGGCAGCACGGTGACGCCATGTTTCCGAGCATCCCCAACAAGCTGAGCCGGCGCGTAGAAGCCCATTGGTTGGCTATTGAGCAGCGCCGCCGTGAACGCGGCGGGGTGGTGATACTTCAGCCAAGCGGAGACATAGACCAACAGCGCGAAGCTGGCGGCGTGGCTTTCAGGGAATCCGTACTCGCCGAATCCACGAAGCTGCCGGAAGACTCGATCCGCGAACTCGGCCGAGTAACCGTTGGCGGTCATGCCGTTGATCAGCTTCACGCGGAATTGGTCGATGACTCCGCGCCGTCGCCAGGCACCCATCGCGCGGCGAAGTTGATCGGCTTCTCCGGGTGTGAAGCCGGCGGCGACGATCGCCAGACGCATGGCTTGTTCTTGGAAGATCGGGACTCCCAAGGTTTTCTCCAGCACGGCGCGGATGCGGTCGTCGGGGTATTCGACCGGTTCCTCTCCGCAGCGACGGCGCAAATACGGATGAACCATGTCTCCCTGAATTGGGCCGGGGCGAACGATCGCGACTTCGATGACTAGGTCGTAAAAGCAGCGCGGCTTGAGTCGCGGCAGCATCGACATCTGGGCTCGGCTTTCGATTTGAAACACGCCCATCGTGTCCGCTCGCGAGATCATCTCGTAGACGCGGCGGTCATTGGCCGGGATGGAAGCCAGAGTCAGCTTCTTCACCACCCCACCGGGCTTGCCCCGGTGGCTCGCGGGCTTTTGCACTACTTCCTCTTTTTCAGAATGCTGCTGCGTAGTGCAGAAGCCTTTCACCACCGAGACAAGGGGCCTGTCGGTTTAATCGGAAAGAAGCCCTGTTCAGTACATTTACACTAATTTGAATTTGGCACTTTAAGCGTCCGAATGACATTTTTTTGAAGTGACCTGCAATTTGGACGCTTATACGCGAACACGCTTCGA
>CAMDPX010000016.1 GCA_945905295.1 Planctomyces sp. SH-PL62
ATCAAAACATTTTTGACACCACAGAGACGCGACAGAGGACACAGAGGGAAGACAAAAGGAAGGCAAATCGTTTGGATGATTATTTCTCGTTTGCCGCACTAGCGCGTTCCGGCTTACCGAATCTTCAAGCTCGCCACAGCGAGCAAGGCCAGCAGGGCCGAGATGATCCAGAAGCGGACCACGATTTTCATTTCGTGGTGCCCGGCGAACAGGAAGTGATTGTGTAGCGGACTGCATAGCAACAGCTTCTTCTTGGTGCGTTTGAAGTGCAGCACTTGCGCGATGACGCTCAGCGTCTCGACGACGAACACGCCGCCGACGATCGCCAGCAAGAACTCTTGCTTCGTGACCAGTGCGGCCAGACCGAGCAATGCTCCCACCGGCAGCGAGCCGGTGTCCCCCATAAAGACCTGGGCCGGATGGCAGTTGAACCACAGGAAGCCGAGCATCGCGCCGACCAGCGCGCCGATCACGATGGCGAGTTCTCCCGCACCGACGACATGCGGAATGCTGAGGTACTCGGAAAAGGTTCTATGTCCCGCGAGGTAGACCAGCACGACAAACGCCGAGCCGGCGAAGATCGTGCAACCGCTGGCGAGACCATCCAAGCCGTCCGTCAGGTTCACGCCGTTGGAACTGCCGACCATCACGAGGATCGCCCACAGTATCCACGCCGCTCCCAGACACAGACCGGCGTTGCCGATGGGCCAGATGACTTCCCATTGATGCGGCTGACCCCATTGTTGGAGGTACAACGTGGTGGCGATGCCGATCGACAACACAATCTGCACGGCCATCTTGGTGCCGGCCTTCAAGCCGTTGCGTGACGTGCTGAGCTTGATCCAATCATCGACCGCCCCCAGCGTCGCGAAGCCAATCGTCGTCACGAGTCCCAGAACGACATAGACGTTCGACAGGTCGCCCCACATCAGCGTGGTCAGCGCGACCGCTCCCATGACGAACAGCCCGCCCATTGTCGGAGTGCGACTTTTGGCCGCGTGCAGTTGGTTGAGCCGTTCCGAATCGCTGCCGATCCGCTCGGGAAACCGCCGTTGCAGCCAGCGAATCGCCAGCGGACCGAAGACCATGCACAACAGAAACGACGTCATCCCGGCGATGGCCGTGCGCGCGGTCAGGAACACACGCGAGTCACCGGAGAACTGCTGCTCGAAGCGTTCAAAGAACGAGCTGAAGTGATGCAGAAGCCAGACGAGCATGTTGGGAGGGGTTAGGGGTTGGGGATTAGGGACTGGGAACTTGAGGCCAAGGGCGAGGTGTTGTTCGTGACTAACCCCTGATCCCTCACCCCTAACCCCTCAGCTTTGTCACGCAGCCACTCGACGACCCGTTCCATGCGCATTCCGCGTGAGCCTTTCACGAGCAGGACATCTCCCGATTCGAGCACACAGTCGAGAGCGGCCAGCAGGATCTCCAAGTCATCACATTGAGCCAATCGGCTGGGTCGCAGACCGCCGGCGAGTGCTCCTTGAATCACTCGCTCGGCTTGTTCGCCGATGACGAGCAAGCCGTCAACACCGACTTCAGCGGCAGCACGCCCCAGTTCGATGTGGGCTTGCTCGGAGTACGTGCCGAGTTCCAGCATGTCGCCCGTGATGAGCAGCCGTTTGTTGACGCCTTGCCAGTCGCGGAGCGTTGCGCAGGCGGCGCGCATTGATGCGGGGTTCGCGTTGTAGGTGTCGTCGATCACGATCCACGGGCCGATGTGATGCACCTGGCAACGTCCCGGAGCGGCTTGAAAGTTCGCGAACCCTCTGGCGATGTTCGACGGCGAGAGTCCGATCTCGTTCGCAATCGTCAACGCGGTCAATGCGGCCGTCAAGAAGTGTCGACCGCTGACGGGAACGGTGTATTCGATGTGTTCGACCTCGAAGGTCAGACGCTGATTGGCCAGACGCACGTTTGTCGCACGCACATGATTAAGTTCCGACTCGCCGACGAACAGCACCGGACAACGAGCACGGCTGGCCATCGCACGTGTCACGGGATCGTCGCCGGGCACGATCGCGAAACCGCTCAGAGGCAACGCCTCCAGCAGTTCCCCTTTGCCGCGGATGATCCCTTCTCGCGAGCCAAAGCCCTCCACATGCGCGAGTCCGATGCCGGTGATGACACCGATGTCCGGCCGAGCGATCTCTGCCAGCAGGGCGATCTCGTCGAGCGCCGACGCGCCCATCTCGAATACGGCGAAGTCGTGGGTTGAATTCAGTTCCAGCACGCTCAGCGGCAAGCCAATATGGTTGTTGAAGTTCTTCAGACTGCGAATGCCGGGATGCGAGGCGGACAGCACCGCGTGAATCATCTCTCGCGTCGTTGTCTTGCCGAAGCTGCCGGTGACGCCGATGACCAACGCTTCGTGTTTCGGCCGATGCCAGTGAGCAAACTCAGCTAGCGCGGTCAGTGTGTCCTCGACCACAATCAACGGCGGCACAAGACCGCGCTCCGAGCCACTCTGCCAGACAGTGTGAGCCTGGTCCAGTCGGTCAAATCGCACGACCGCCGCGCTCGCGCCACGTTGCCGAGCCTCCGCCAAGAAGTCGTGTCCGTCGTGATGCTCGCCGCGCAACGCCCAGAACAAATCGCCCGGCTTGATCAGCCGCGAGTCAATCATGACGCGCCCACCGCGGATGTCCGCGTCCTGGCCGCCGATCAACGCGCCGCGCGTCGCGGTCGCCAAAGAGGTGAGTGAGGTGTCTGTCATCTGTTCTCCGCTTTCACGAGCCAGGATCCGTCATCCACCAGTGTTTTCGCGGCTCCGGTCAATGCTTCGCAGACCACCAAGCGGTCGTCAAACGGGAAGCGTTTTGTGCCGATGATTTGCTCGGTTTCGTGCCCCTTGCCCGCGATGAGCACACAGTCGCCGGGCCGGGCCTGATCGAGAGCCCACGAAATCGCCGTGCGGCGATCGAGTTCGACGTGTAGAGGCGGGAAGCTCGGCGCGAAGCCGGACAAGATGTCGTCGACGATGCGCTGCGGATCTTCGGTGCGCGGGTTGTCACTGGTCACGACAATCATGTCTGCGGCGAGCACCGCTCGCGCCATCTTTGGCCGCTTGTTGCGATCGCGGTCGCCCCCGGCTCCGAACACGACGATGATTCGCTGTGAGCAGACTCGCCGCAAATTGGAGAGGCTGCGTTGCAGCGCGTCTTCGGTGTGCGCGAAGTCCACAAAGACGTCGAATGGCTGTCCGGCATCGACGCGTTCCATTCGCCCCGGAACGGCACCGAGCAGTCCGATGCCCAGCGCGATCGTCTTGAGCGGCACTCCCAAATGATGCGCGGCGGCGGCGGCGGCCAGCGCGTTCGAGATGTTGTACCGGCCGATCAGTGGCGTGAAGACCTCCTCCGCCTCGGCCCCGCAGCCCAGGACAAATCGTGTTCCCGCGGCCGATTCTTCCAGGATCGGCGCGGTTACGTCCGCCTCGTGATCGATGCCGAATGTCACCAGACGCCGGCCCGCCGGTAGAGACCGCGCGATCGACGCGCTGTGTTCATCATCCGCGTTCAGCACGAGCACGCCGCCCGGTTTGAGGTGCTCGACAATCCGCGCCTTCGCGGCGAGGTACGTTCTGAAGTCCTGGTGGTAATCGAAATGGTCCTGTGTGACGTTGGTCACAACGGCAACATCGAGTTGCGTGCCGCAGGCACGGCCTTGGTCCAGCGCATGGCTCGACAGTTCCATCGCAGCGTGAGTCGTACCAGCCGCGACCATCGACGCCAGCCAGTTCGACAAGACCTGCGAATCGGGAGTCGTCAGACCGGCACGCTCGCGCCGCGCGCCGTCACTGTATTCGATGGTGCCCAGGACTCCGGTTTGATAACCGGCCGCGCGCAGGATCGAGCGAATCATCCAAGAGGTCGTCGTTTTGCCGTTCGTGCCGGTGACTCCGGCCAGCTTCAAAGTTTGCGAAGGTCGTCCGGCCAGAGCATCGCACAAGAGCGCGAACGCTCGGCGCACATCGGGAACAAGACATTGCGGCACGGGTAAATCGGGCAGTTCGCGGCTGAGCAGCAACGCCTCCGCGCCGCTTACCACTGCGTCTTGAGCGAACTCCTCACCGTTGCGTCGCGTGCCGGGAATCGCGGCGAACAACACGCCGGGGCTGACCATGTCGCTGCGTTCGGTCGCATTCGTGACGAGGATGTCGTCGTCACCAACGAACCGAGCGTCCGGCAAGAGAGCCTTCAAACTGACAGGCGGAAATAGATTGCGAGCGGGCACGTCGGGGCCTCCTTGCCGTGAGACGTGAAGGGACAGGCACCGTCAGACAAGCCCGACGCGCCAGCGAGGGAAAACAGACTCTGTCCTTCGCTTGCGCGTCGGGCTCGTGTCGGCTTGAGTGGAAGTGAGTCCGGCGAAATCGCCGAACCGATCGAGGGGGCGGGATTCTCGACAAATGACCGAATGGGTCAAGCCGAGTTTCGGCGTCGTCGCGCGAGCAGGCGCATCACAGGAATTCTCCGGCAGGGGTCAGGCACCGCAAAATTCAAAAATGGCGGAATGAAGTCCTGTCGACACGCTCAACGTTGCTCCGCCAATTTTGAATTTTGCGGTGCCGGACCCCTTGGCTGCTCCGAAGTGTGGCTTGATCGTCTACATTTTCACTCAGAACCGTCTGCCGTCGTTCCGCAGTTGCGGAACTGTGCGAGAGGCTCGTTACGGTGGCCTCGGCCCCAATTGTTCAAAAAGTGATCGGCAATCGCCCGAAAGGAACTTCGATATGGCCGCGCCTGACTTTCGTGAAAAGCTGCTGGCTGGCCTGGGTGGCGATTGGCCGAAGCCGTGTCCGCTCAACGTTCGGCATCGCGAGACGATTCAGAAGCCGGGCTTTCGGATCGAGTCCATCTTCTACGACGCCGAGCCGAATGATCCGATCCCGGCGTTCTTGCTGATCCCGGACGGAGTGACCTCTGATAAACCTGCGCCGGCGGTTGCGGTCTGGCATCAGCACGCGGGGAATTGGATCAAAGGGAAGTCCGAGCCGGCTGGGCTGATGGCGGACCCGACTCATCACACTGGTGCGGCGCTGGCTCGCGAGGGGTACGTTGTCCTGTGCCCCGACGCCTTGTGCTTTGAAGAGCGGCGCGACCCGACCGGTAAGCTGAAGGACGGCAACTTCGAGCGATTCCAGTTCCTGCGTTACGTCGTCGCCGGCAAGTGCATGGCTTGGAAAAACATTCTCGACATGCGGCGGGCGATCGACTTCCTTGTCAGCCGCCCGGAGGTGCAGGCCGATCGGATCGGTTGCTACGGTCACTCCATGGGCTCGACGCACACTTGGCTGGTCGGACCATGGGAGCCGCGATTGAAGTGCCTCGTCGGCAATTGCTGTCTGCCGACCTACGCCGCGATTCATCGCGAGCACATGCTGCACTGCTTCCCGAATTACATTCCCGGCATCTTTGCTCACGGCGACACACCCGACATTGCCGCTTTGATTGCGCCGCGTCCGCTGTTGCTGAACTTTGGCGAGAAGGACTCTGGCAGCCCGATTGATTTCGTCCGCGAGGGGGTCAAAACAATTACCAACGCCTACGCCTCCATGCACGCGGAGCGGCATTTCTCGGCCTTTATCGAAGAGGGGGTCGGGCACGTTTTGTCCGATGCGATGTGGCAGCGGACGAAAGATTGGTTCGCGAAACACCTGAGGGCGGCGTGAATCCAGATCTCTCCCGACCGCAGCGTTCGCCGAGGAGAAAGTTGACACTCGGCACGGCAGGGATAGAATCCTCAACCGACCGCTCACCCCACCTGCTCTTCCAGCGGGCGGACCGAGTGGACATCCAAGACCAACGACAGTTCCCGCCACGGCTGTTGGGGATGTTCGCCCTGGAGTTCGCCTGAACCTTTCCTTCGCGATCCCTATCCCGCCGCCGCCGAGCCTCTGTCGCTGAGCTTGGAACCCAGCGTCTGTCTGCGTGGATTCTTGATCGGCTTTGATCGGAGAC
This sequence comes from Planctomyces sp. SH-PL62, assembly GCA_945905295.1. Classification (GTDB taxonomy): domain Bacteria; phylum Planctomycetota; class Planctomycetia; order Planctomycetales; family Planctomycetaceae; genus SXKJ01. The sequence goes on from CAMDPX010000016.1 coordinate 5,967, forward strand.
CTGCCATGTTATTGGGAATTGGGATGACCCCTTCGGGGATTATGATCGCGGCGGTCGTTGCGCTGCTGCTGTTCGGCAGAAGGTTGCCGGAAGTCATGCGTTCGCTCGGAAAGAGCGTGGTCGAGTTCAAAAAAGGAATCAACGAATCCAGCGACGACAATCCGTCGTCCCGATCCTAGATTCCACTCACCGTTTGAGATTTGAGGTCGAAGGTCTCAAATCAGGAGTTTGCCATGTTTGGTGTCGGTACACCTGAGTTGATCATTCTGGCCATTGTCGGCTTGTTGTTGTTTGGGAAGCGTCTTCCGGAGGTCGCTCGTAATTTGGGCAAGGGGATCACCGAGTTCAAAAAAGGAGTGCGGGGCATCGAAGACGAAGTGGATACATCCAACAGCTCGACCTCGTCGCGTTCCAGCAGCCGCCCTGTCGCCGAGGACCGTCCGGTCGAGACCACGGCTCCGAAATTCGAGCCGCCCAAGTTTGAGCCGAACGATACGAATTCTTCGGCAAGCTGAGTGCTCCGCGCATTGCGATCGGAAGCCCACAGAACATCGCAGCCCAGCCTCTCGCGAGGCCGGGCTGTTTTTGTTGGCCTCACGTCTACGTTGGCATCGCCGCAGGCAGCTTTCCCGTTTGCGGCGGTGTCGAGGATCGTCCGCCTGTCAGTACGACGATCGCCTCAACCAACATGAGCGCCGCGAGTGCCAGCAGTACGACGCCGATCCACGGCACGACATCGCGCGGGGCCGCGAACGAGCCAGTCTTGTCGAAGAACTTCGGCCACGTCATCGAGACCAACGCCCAAGTGCTCATCACGTACATCAACACGGTGGGGATGCCGGTCACGAACCAAACCCAGCGCTCGCCGCGAGTCCGCCACAGCCAGACCGTCACGCCCAGCAGCGTCAGCGCGGCCAGCAATTGGTTGCTCGCACCGAACAACGCCCAGAAGGTCTTCCAGATCGGCGGTAGAGCTTTGCCATCGGCATCGACTCCCGGTTGCAGAAGAAAGAAGAGCGGTGCTCCGGCGGTCAACGCCGTCCCCAGCCAGCGGCCGAACCGGTTATGCCAGCCGGTCAGCTCCTGGATGATGTAGCGCCCCAGTCGCGTGCAAACATCGAGCGTGTCGTAGATGAACGTCGTGAAGGCCATCAACGCGAAGGAGACTCCGATCTGCGGTTGGATGCCCAGCACTTCCAGAAAGCTGCCGATGCCCAGTGCATAGATCAGATTCGGCTGTGGGTTCTTCACGGCGGCGGAGTCTTTCGCCAAGACCATCACGCAGCACAGCGACACGATGGCGACCATTCCTTCCAGCAGCATGGCTCCGTAGCCGATCGTCTTTGCATCGGTCTCTTTCGCGAGTTGCTTGGAGGTCGTGCCGGAGCAGATCAACGAATGGAAGCCGCTGCACGCTCCGCAGGCGATCGTGATGAACAGCATCGGGAATAGGTACTGACCCGACTCGCTGACGAAGCCGTTGAAGGCGGGATATTGAATCGGCTCGCCGCCGAGCATCAGTCCGAGAGCACCACCGGCCAACGCGACGTACAAGAAGTAGCCCCCCAAGTGGCCGCGCGGTTGCAACAGCAGCCACACCGGCACGACGGCGGCGATCAAGCAGTAAATCAGCAGCAGCACATCCCAAACTCGGCGAGCATTGTCCGCCAGCACTGCTTGGACTGCTGCCGGGGTGGCGTACCCCGTCGGTGTCGGCAGGAAGGACTCGAGGCTGAACGGCAGCTTCTGGCCCGCCCAGATCGACACGCCCACCAGCGGCAGAAAAATCAGCGTCGCCCAGTTCAGCGACAGCTTCGTGTGCCGCAGCAGCAAGCCCATCACGATTGGCAGCATGAGGTACATCAACGACGACGTCGCGATCCCACCGCCGGTCACGATCTCGCCGTTCTCCAACACTTGCCGGCCGATGAATGCCGACGCGGTCAGGTCCGTGAATGCCACGATGATGTAGACCAGCGCGATCCACACGAAGCTCAAGAACAACACGTACGACCGGCGAGTCATGTGGTCGCGAACGACCTCGGCAATCGATCGAGCTTTGTGGCGGATCGACGCAGTCAGCGAGAACAGGTCATGCACACCGCCGATGAAGATGCAGCCGATCAGAATCCAGATCAGCGCGGGCACCCAGCCGAACGCGACTCCCGCCAGGATGGGACCGACGATTGGCCCCGCCGCCGCGATGGCCGAGAAATGTTGGCTCAGCAGAAACTTCGGCTCGATCGGCTCGAAATCCACACCGTCCTCGAATTCGACCGCCGGCGTGGCTTTGTTGGGATCGAGACGCAGCAACCGCGCGAGGAATCGGCCATAGGTGACGTAGGCAATCGACAGTACGACGGCGGACAGCAAGACGACCAGAAGCAGGCTCATGGCTCACCTTTCGGAGGGCGACGGGATCACGCAGTTATGATCCTGCCGCCTTCCGTTGGTGTCGAGCCAGTTCGCTGTAGGTTGGGCTCCGTCCCGACCCCTGCTTTACGGTCGGGACGGAGTCCCAACCTACGTCACAGCGTATCCAGCGCCGCCAGCACCGAGGCCGGGAATGTGAAAGCCTCGTTCGTTTCGGCGGGGCCGTCCACGATCGTGTCGATACCTTGATTGCCGGCGATCACATCGGTGCCACCCTGTCCGTTGAGCGTGTCGTCGCCGTCGCCCCCTTGCATCGAGTCATTGCCACTTCCACCGAGCAAGGAATCATCTCCGTCGCCGCCTAACATACTGTCATTGCCGGCTCCGCCATTGATCGTGTCGTTGCCGTCTTCTCCGCCGAGCAGATCGTTGCCGAGACCACCGATGACCGTGTCGTTGCCGTTGCCGCCGTTGGCGGTATCGTCGCCATCGCCGCCGTCGATGTTGTCGTTGCCGTCACGGCCAAAGAGCTTGTCATTACCGGCCTGCCCGAGCAGCGTGTCGTCGCTCTCGCCGCCGTCCAGCGAATCGTTGCCAGCTCCGCCATCGATCGAATCGTTGCCGACTCCACCGCGCAGCGAGTCGTTGCCGTTCGCTCCGGTGATCGTGTCGCTGCCGTCGCTGCCGGAGATCGTGTCATTACCGTCGCCACCATCGAGGTTGTCATTGGCCGTGCCGCCGTCGATCACATCGTTACCGGTTCCGCCTTGCACGACATCGTTGCCGTCGCCGCCGTTGATGTTGTCATCGCCGATTTCACCCTTGAGCGTATCGTTGCCCGCTTCGCCGGTGATGATGTCGTTGCCGCTGCCGCCGATGATCGAATCATCGCCGTTGCCGCCGAACATGGAGTCGATGCCATTCGAACCGGTCAGCTTGTCGTTGCCGTCACCACCGTTGAACAGCAGGCGCACGCTACCAATGAATGATCCGCTGCCGCTGAGCACATCGTTGCCCAGCTCCCCGTTGATCTCGATGAACACCGGGCTGACGGAATCCAGCGCTCCGACCGTGACCGTGTCGTTGCCGTTGCCGCCGTTGATGATGACGTGCGAAACATTCGAGGCGACTGTGATTGAATTCGATCCAACAGTGACTTTGACCAAGCCACCGGATTGCGAGATCGCAATCGAGTCGCCCGCACTCGTGCCAGCCAGGATGAGGGTATCGGCTCCTCCTCCGCTTCCTCCGCCAGTGGTGTCGGTCCCGTCGTTGGGATCGAACACAATCAAGTTGCTACCGATGCCGCCGTTGTTGCTGTCGCTGCCTCCTTGCCCGTTGAGCGTGTCGTCGCCATCGCCACCATTCAGCACGTCGTTGCCGTTGCCGCCAAGGATGCTGTCGTTGCCGCTGCCTCCGACTAATAAATCATTCCCCGCTCCACCGTTGAGCGTGTCATCACCGGTTGTCAGGCCCAACGAGTCATCGCCGTAGACCGAGTCGTTGCCATCCACGCCGGACACGAGGTCGTTGCCGTTACCTCCCTGAATGAGGTCGTTGCCACCGTCGCCGGAGATCGTGTCATTGCCATCGCCCCCCAGCAGTGAGTCATTGCCGATCCCGCCGAGAATCGAATCATCGCCCGCTCCGCCATCCGCCGTGTCGTTGCCGTCACCGGCATTGAGTGTGTCGTTGCCGTTGCCGGTCCCGATGGAATCGTCGCCGAAGAGCTTGTCGTCCTGAGTACCGCCATCGACCGAATCGTTGCCGAGTCCCCCTTCGAGCGAATCGTTACCGGCCTGACCGCTGACCGTGTCGTCACCCGCTTCGCCGAGTCCGGTATCGTTCCCCGCTCCGCCGAAGAGCGTGTCATTGCCGTTACCGCCGCGCATCGAATCGTTGTCGAGACCGCCGTTGAGATTGTCGTCGCCATCGCCACCGGCCAGTGTGTCGTTACCCGCGCCGCCATCGAGCGAATCATTTCCCGCACCGCCAGCGTTCGCGTCTCCGTTCAAGACATCGTTGCCGTCGTTGCCCAGCAGCGTGTCGTTGCCGTCTTCGCCATTGAGGTTGTCATTCCCGTCGCTGCCGAGCACCGAATCGTTACCGAGACCGGCATTGACCGTGTCCGCTCCGTTGCCGCTGTTGATCGTGTCGTCGCCGTCACCGCCGTTGATGCGGTCGTTGCCGTCGTTGCCGAACAAGGAATCACCGGCCGTTCCGCCCGTGATCGTGTCGGCTCCGCTGCCGCCGTTGAGCGTGCTCGCCAGCGTTGCGCTGCCGATGATTGTGTCGTTGCCGTCGCCGCCGCTGGCTTGGATCGTCGTGAGATTCGAGAACCTGCCGTCCACGCCGCTCAGATCGAGCGTGTTGTTTGAATCGCTGCCGGTGACGATCAGCGTCTTGACTTGGTCGGGCGTGAGTGACGACGACAGAGAGCCGAGCGGTAAACCGTTCGCGATCACCTGCACTCGATTGGTCGTAGGATTCACACCAACCGAGACGTTGTCAGCCGACGTCATCGAGATGTTCAGCTCGCCGGTGGACGGGATAAAGAGCGCGAAAGCCGAGGGGACCGAGCGATCCTCCAGCGATTCAATCGCCGGGTCGAGCGAACCGCTTGCCTCCCGCAACATCGGCGAACCCGAAAACGCGGCCGAGCTGTGCCCGCGACCGATTCGTCGCCGAGCGGAAACATTCTTCACCGACGAAACACACAGATTGCTCAACCAAGATGACACACGCATGGCACACAGTCCTCACGAGAGAGATAGCCGGGGAGGCTAAAAGAAGGAGGTCAAACGCTGTGGCCCGCGCTGTCCTGAAAGTAGCCGAGTCACTCCGTGACTCGAAATGTTCCGGTCACCGAGTGACCGGGCTACGTTGTTCGTTCCGAAAGCAATCGCGATTTGCCGGGTGGCTTGGCCCGCCTAACCCGTGTCAGTCCTCGGGACTGACCTGTGGCTCGTATTCATCCCATCGGGATCGTCGCTCGCGTGGATCGAACGCGGCACATGCTGGAAGCCGCGCGAGGCACTGTCAACGGGGCTTGCAACATCGTTGAAGAAAGTTGGGGAAGTTCTTCAATGTCTCAAGGTGACGACTACGAATGCGGTTCAAGCCGGAGGTTTGGTAGTCAACGAGGCAGTGCCTCAAACCGGGGTCGTAATCACCCCTCCGGGTTAAAGACATCGAGAACATCGGGCAGGTCATCCGCATCCCACGTCAAACTGTTGTTGATCTTTTCCAGCAGCGGCTGAGTGTCGTCGAGTTCCAAGTCCGCGCCTTGATACAGCACCAACAGTGTGAAGTCGGGGGCAACGGCCGCTCGCAGGAACGCGCTGCCGATCAAATCGTGGCAGACGAAGTCGAGCTCGCAGGACTCGGTGGGCTGATCCCCCAGGCGGACGTCGCTGGGGTAAACGTCGATCTCGGTGTATTCCTCGCGGAAGGTCTCGAGGATCGCGTCGATGACCCGTCGTGGATCAGGCCGGTCGAAGATCAGCGTCAGCGACCAGAAGGACGTGTCGGGACTGTGTACCGTCAGCGTGAATTCTTCCGGCGACGATTGCTCGTGCAGAATCCAATCTTCGGGGTATTCAAAGCGAATTCCGTGGCCTTCAAAGACGCGGTCCATGAGCATTCCGTGTGTCTTGATCCCTCGTGGGGGTTCGATTAAGGTCGGTCGCGTTGGGTTGGAATTGGATGGCGAACGCACATCAAACTCAAGGCCCTCGGTCCCGGAGAAACGACAGGCCAGTGATCCTGATCGTCGCGGCGACTCGGCAGGGCTTCTTTTGTTGGCTCATTGCGAAAGGGAGCAAAACATGGCTTCGACTCGTGCGGAAGAAGTGGCGGAACTGTTGTGGGAATTAAAGCGAGCCTCCAAGCTCGCCAAGTACAGCGTGATTGCGAAGCGTGCCGGCTTCAGCGCGGGTGCCAATGGCAAGGCGTTTGAAACGGCGATGAAGACCGTGCGCCGCGACTGGCCGCACCTGCAATGGTGGCGAGCGGTCAACGACACGCTGGTCGTGGATAAGGATTCCGATCAGGCCAAGAAGCTCGCCGAAGCTTCCGTGGATCTCAAGAACGGCAAAGACAACACGGTGACTCTGGCAGCGCCCGACGAACTGCTGATGGAATGGCCGGAACTCCCCGTCGCCCCCGCCCATGCGGATCCCGTCGCCGTCGCTGCGAAGTAATCCCAGTCGGTGACAGAGGACTTATGTAGGACGGGCACTCTTGCCCGTCCTTTTTCTTTGGCGTTCAGTGCTATGAAGATCACAAAGCTCGAAACATTTCTGGTGAACGGCGGCTTGCGGAACTACTTGTTCGTGCGGCTGACGACCGACACGAGACTGACCGGTCTCGGCGAAGCGACGTTGGAGTGGCAGGAAGCCACCGTGCAGACGCTGCTTCACGAGTGGGTGGAAGATCGCATCCTCGGTGTCGATCCGTTCGACATCGAACGAGTGTTCGGGGATTTGATTCGGGATCAGTATCAAGGGGGCTCGACGGTGCTGACGGCGATCAGCGGTGTCGAGATTGCTTGCTGGGACTTGATCGGCAAAGCGTGCGGTCAGCCGGTCTATAAGCTGCTCGGCGGCCGAGCACGCGAGCGGCTGCCCGCTTACGCGAACGGCTGGTACGGCGGTGCTCGCACGCCAGCCGATTATGCGGCGAAGGCGCGCGAGGTGGTTGCTCGCAGTTATCGCGGGATGAAGTTCGATCCGTTCGGCACTGCGTGGAAAGAAATGACTCGCGAGCAGATGACCGAGGCCGAACAAATCGTCGCTGCGGTGCGTGAAGCGGTCGGCGAAGACATCGACCTGATGATCGAAGTTCACGGCCGCTTGTCGGTCGCCTGTGCGATCGAGATGGGTCGCCGCCTGATCCCCTACCGTCCCGCGTGGTACGAGGAGCCGGTCACGCCCCATAGTCTCGACCTGCTGCGAGAGGTCAAACAAGCGCTGCCGTTCCCGATCGCGGCGGGCGAGCGGCTCTACATGCTGGAAGAGTTCGGCCGGCTTACGTCACTTCGAGCGTGCGACGTCGTGCAGATGGATTTGGCGCACTGTGGCGGGTTGGGCATCGGCAAGAAGGTCGCTGCGCTGTGCCAAGCGAATGATTTGCAGATCGCGCCGCACTGCTCGGTCGGCCCAGTCGCGTTGTGCGCGGCTCTGCATTTCGATTGGGCGACTCCGCAAGTTGCCGTCCAGGAGAACTTCGCCGAGTACGACGTGCCGTGGCGCAACGATCTCGTCAACGACTGGAATCCGATCCGTCACGGCGAATTCGTTCTTCCCGATCAACCCGGACTCGGCCTGGAACTCAATGAGCAGGTTTGCGCCCAACACCCTTATCGCAAGAATTCGTTCCCTTCCTTGTGGGATCAGAGTTGGGTGACGAAATTCACAAAAAACCGTCCGGCGTAGCACCGCGGTTTCAGCCGACGAATTTGTCACAGCAAATCCGCGTTGTCCGTGTCATCCGTGTTCTTTCAAAGCCACGCATCCGATGGGACAACACGGATGACGCGGATAACACGGATTCACGCCGCGAAAGGAGCCAAGTTCATGTTCAAGGTTGTCCGACTCAATGCGGTCACATACCCAGTCGATGACGCGGAACGCGCCGAACTGACGCCGGCTGGCGCGGAGTTCGTCGAGATCGAAGGGCAAGAGTCGCATGAAATCCTCGCGGCGGCGGAAGACTGCGACGCGCTCTTGGTCGTGTCATCGCGAGTTCCGGGTTCGGTCATCGAACGACTGAGCCGCTGTCGAGTCATCTCGCGGTTGGGGGCCGGGACGGACAAGATCGACGTGGCCGAGGCGACTCGGCAAGGAATTGTTGTCACCAACGTCCCCGACTTCTGCTTGAATGAACAAGCCGAGCACACGCTGGCGTTGCTGTTGGCGTTCGCTCGCCGCTTGCCGTTCATGATGGAGGCCATGCGGACTCACAACTGGTCCGCGCGGAATCATTCCGGAGTGCATCGCGTCGCCGGACAGACTCTGGGGCTGATCGGTTTCGGAGCCAGCGCTCAAGCGGTTGCTCAACGAGCGGCGGCGTTTGGACTGCGATTGCTGGCGTGGGTTCGCGACTCGGCCAAATATCAAGCAATCGCGAACCAACACGGGGCAGAACTTGTCTCGCTCGAACGACTGCTTTCCGAAAGCGACTTCGTGTCGATCCATTTGCCGCTGTGTGACGAGACAAAACATCTGCTATCAGCCGAACGACTGGCACGATTGAAACCGACGGCCGTGCTCATCAATACGTCGCGCGGCGCAATCATCGCCGAAGCCGCGCTGGTGCAACTGCTTCAGCAACAGAAGATTGCCGGAGCGGCGCTCGATGTGTTTGAGGAGATCGACGTATTCGCTCTGCCGGGAACGCCCGCTCGGCATCCGTTGTTGGAGCTGGAGAACGTCTTGTTGACTCCGCATTGTGCCGGCAGCTCGGTGGAGTCGAGCAGCGAGTCGAAAGTTCGCGGGGCACGAAGTGCCGCTGATGTGTTGCTTGGAATACGACCTCGGCATGTCGTGAACGCTGATGTCCGTCCCCGATTTTCACTGCGCCCAAAGGACTGAGCGTGTGCGGAGTCGACGCCAAGCATCATCGGCTCATCTCCAAGGTGCGGTCCTCATCCGTGGCCGTGTCTGAATCCGCGGGGTGTTTTCTTCACCCCGCGGATCCAGACACGGCCGCGGATGAGGAGAAGACAGACCATCCCAATCAATGACGCTCGTTGCGCTGCGGGGACGGCAGTATCATCGCGACAGAGTGGCTCGGCCGAGCCATGTGGCTTTGTGGGATTTGCCAAGACAGGTTGCTCGATGGTGGATGTTGCCGCTTTGACGATCGCTCAAGCTCGCTTGCAGGCGATCTATGATCCGCAACGGTTTCATGCCGCCGCTCAGGAATGGACCGAGTTGCTGTCGGCGCACATGGCGAAAGTCATGGATCGGGAACCGCGGGTGCTCAACTGGGCGGAACCTGAGGCGAACATTGCCGAGGCCGAGCGCTGGTTGGATCGCTCGGACCCCAGATTCGGCGAGATCGTGCAGCAGATGTTGGATCGCGGACACAATCTGCATCATCCGCGATACATCGGCCATCAGGTGCCGGCCCCGGTACCGATCGCCGGACTGTTCGACGCGGTGGGAGCGGTCACCAACCAAGTGATGGCGATCTACGAAATGGGCCCGTGGGCCACGGCCGTCGAACGCGCGCTGGTCAATCGGTTGGGTGAGCAGGTCGGTTGGCAACGCGATTCGTTTGCCGGAGTGGTGACGCATGGCGGTTCGCTCGGCAACCTCACGGGATTGTTGACCGCGCGTAACGTGACGCTGGGTGGTGCTTGGGAAGAGGGACTGGCGAACAAGGACGCGCGGGCGGTCATCGTGGTGCAAGGCGATGCGCATTACTCCGTCGCGCGAGCGGCGGGGATCATCGGCCTGGGGACGCAGAATGTCCGACGCGCGGCGCTCGATGAGCGTCGAAAGCTCGATCCGCAGAAACTCGATGAGCAGTTGGCCGAGTTGATCTCGCAAGGCCATCGAGTCGTCGCCGTCTCGGCGTGTGCGTGTGCGACTCCGATCGGGGCCTTCGATCCGCTGCGCGACATCGCGGCCGTCTGTCGCAAGCACGGAGTCTGGATGCACGTGGATGCGGCTCACGGCGGAGCGGCGTTGATGAGCCGGCGGTATCAGCATCTGTTGGACGGCGTCGATCAGGCCGACAGCATCGTGTGGGACGCTCACAAGATGATGTTCATGCCGGCTCTGTGCGCGTTCGTGTTGTACCGCGACAAGCGACATCGCTTTGAAACGTTCCGCCAGGAGGCTCCGTACTTGTTCGACCCGTCGGCTCCGGGCATGGCCGAGTACGACAGCGGGATGCTGACGCTGGAATGCACGAAGCGTGCGGCCGCGTTCGGACTGTGGGGCACATGGTCGCTCTTCGGTCCGACATTGTTTGAGGACTTGGTCGATGTGACGTTCGACCTGGGCCGCGTCTTTTACGAGAAGCTGTTGGCCGCCGAAGACTTCGTCGCGCTGCACGAACCGGAATGCAACATCGTCGCGTTTCGTCATGTGCCGGCTGCGATGAGGTCTGCTCCACCAGACATCCTCGGCGCGTTTCAGCGAGAACTGCGGAGACGACTCATCGAATCGGGCAAGTTCTACATCGTGCAGACCAATCATGGCGGCGTGGGTGCGCTGCGAGTGACGATCATCAACCCGTTGACGACGGCGGATGATCTCGACGAACTCCTGACGACCTTACGAGAGGTGGGCGCCGAGATCTTGAAATCCCGGTGAGTCGCCGGAAAAAGGTGCTGAGCGTCGTTGCTCTTCATTTTTCGCTGATCCCGACAGCTCCCCGCCGAGCTTGACTCGGTGGAGGCAATGATTGAGCACTAGAATGAAGACGAAAGGATGTGCTGGTCCCCGCCGAGCTTGCCTCGGTGGAGCCGTGATTGACCACTACGGACGTGCGGCTTTCGTCGCCAATCATCGTTCCACAGACACAAGGTCGGTGGGGACATTTCTCGCTGCCGCTGTCGGGGTCAGCGAGAAGTGTCGAAAAATGAGAGAGTGAATCGAGTCGGCATGACAAACGCGGATCAATCGAGACGGCGTCCATTCTCCCATCAATTCCACCGGCTGTGGCCGGTGTTGAAGTGGTTGATGTTTGCGCTGGTCATTGCATTCGTCGGGCGACGTGCGTGGCTGCTGTGGCGTGAGGGGGATGTCGGTTCGGTGACGATTCACTGGCCGTGGTTGCTGGCGGCGTTTGGTCTGTATGGGGTTGGGTGGTTGCCGTCCGTTTTTTATTGGCATCAGTTGATTCACCGATGCGGCGGAACCACGGGCCGGTGGGATGTCGCGCATGCGTACTTCGCGGGCCATCTGGGCAAATACATTCCAGGCAAGGCGTCGGTTTTGTTGATTCGCGCGGGGATGCTGGCGGAGCGTGGCTGTCGGCCGGGAGTGGCGGCGCTGACCTCGACGTATGAAACGCTGACTTACATGGGAGTTGGCTTGGCGGTGGGTTTGGCGTTGGCTCCCGTGGTCTGGCGACAGATCGTGGTCGATTTGCCGGCGGTGATTCGTCCGGTCTTTGAGCGGCCGATGGTCTTCGGTGCCGCGGTGGTCGTGGTCTGCATCCTGTTGGTGCCTGGGGTTGCCAAAATTCTGGGGTTAATCGCGCGCCGGTTGACTCCGCCAGTGATCTCGATTGGCGAAGTCGAAATGGATGCCGTGCGGGTCGGGATGGAGTCCCAACCTATGTTGTCCGAGATCGAGATTCGCGCGAGCTTCCTGCTCGGCTGGTGCTTTGTGTTTGTGGCGACCTGGCTGATACATGGACTGAGTTTGGGCTGTACGCTGCGAGCGGTTGGAGCCGAGGCATCACTGTCGGATTGGCTGACTTGGACGGGCGATATCTGGTCGGCGTCGTTTGTGGGATTCATCGCGGTCTTCGCTCCCGGAGGCTTGGGGGTTCGCGAAGCGGCGTTGATCGAGTTGTTGAAATCGCAACCGGGAATCAGCTCGTCGCAGGCGGTCGCGGCGTCGGTGCTGTTGCGGGGAGTGTGGATGGCGGCTGAAATCGTGGTGACGTTGGCGTTGGGGTGGGAAACTCGTCGGAGAAGGAGATTGCAAATTGCAAATTGAAAATTGCAAATTGAGAATTGGAGGGCGACAGACAAGACCGCTCGGCAATTTGAGATTTGCAATTTGCAATTGGCAATTTGCAATGCCCGATCCGCGTTGAACCGGATGGGACATGCGCATGTTGTCAATCATTGTGCCAGTGCTGAATGAGCGTGAGAGCTTGCCGCAGTTGCTGGCAGAGATTGTCCGCGTCGGTGAACGGCACGGCATTGAGCAGGAAGTGATCTTCGTTGATGACGGCTCGCGCGACGGCAGTTGGGAGACAGTTGGCGAGTTGGCGTCGCAGAACGCGAGCGTGTCGGGCATTCGGTTCCGGCGCAACTTCGGCAAGGCGGCGGCGCTCACGGCGGGAATGCGTGCGGCACGCGGCGATCTCGTGATGATGATGGACGCGGATTTGCAGGACGACCCGGCGGAGATTCCCAACTTCATGGACAAGCTCAACGAGGGCTTCGATGTGGTCAACGGATGGAAGCAGCGGCGACTCGATCCGTGGCACAAGGTGTATCCCAGCCGCGTCTTCAACTGGATGATCGGCCGGCTGACGGGTTTGAAGCTGCACGATCACAACTGCGGTCTGAAGCTATTCCGAGCGGAGGTCTTTCGCGAGATCACGATTTATGGCGAGCTGCATCGGTTCATTCCGGTGCTGGCTCACGCACGGGGATTTCGCGTGACCGAGATTTCGGTGCATCATCGCGAGCGGCAATTCGGGCAGTCGAAGTATGGCGTGCGACGCTTTCTGCGCGGGTTCCTCGATCTGTTGACCGTGAAGTTCTTGACCGGGTTTGGTCAGCGACCGCAGCACATGCTCGGGGCGATCGGGCTGTTGTTCCTCGGTCTGGGCTTTCTGGGTTTGGGTTATCTCGCAGTGCTGTGGTTGCTGATGAACCTGCCGCCGTTGTGGGGCGGCAAGTTACTCGAAGCGTCGCCGATCGGACCGCGGCCACTCTTAGCGTACTCGGTCGCCGCGGCGTTGTTGGGCGGGCAGAGCTTGTCGCTGGGATTGCTCGCTGAGTTGATCGTGTCGAACACCGTTCGCGAGCAAGACACGTTCAGCGTTGCCGAACAAGTCGGCCAGAACCCGAAGTAATCCGCATTCCAAAAATTAGCCGCGCGGCGCTAGCTCCGGTTCATGCCGTGTAACCGGGGCTAGCGCCGCGCGGCTCATTTCTGCGATCCGTATAAGTCGTTCGCGGGGAGCGATCGAATCGGTGGATTTCCTGGACGCTCGTGGCCGATGGAAGGCGAAGCCTCTTTCAAGATCGTGATGGTTCGCGCTCTCGGAGTCGTTGGCGTGCTGCGTGTTTGACAAATACCATTCCCGCCCCTATTCAAGATCCTGTTGATCGCTCCGTGACGATGCACCACTGGTCTCCGATTTCTGAAGCCGCCCAAGCCTGTCCACAAGCTGCGCAGTCGTTATTGCGCGACTGGCTGCCGGGCTGGTGTGGCAGCATTGTCTTGCATGGCGTTGCGGTTTGCTGTTTTGTCGCCACAGCGGAGTACGGGCCGCAGGTGTGGCCCGTGGCGCGGGGATCGAGTTCTGTCGAGTCGGCTCCGTCGATTGATGCGCGAGCGGGCGGATTGCTCGTGAAGTTCGAGGAACAAACGCCGCCGATTTCGATCGAGACCATCGACGCGCCGGAGAACTCTGAGACAAATCCAGTTCGGCCAGACCCGCGCGTCGTGATGGAGGTTACACAGAGTTCATTGCAACGCATCGCGCGGATGGAGATCGAGCAGCGCGTCTCGGTGCTCGTGAGCCAACTGGCGGCCATCCCGACGAAGTCCAAAGAACCGTCCGCCGAGCCGATCGTTGTTCGCGTTGATCCCGATGCCATTCGCGATCAGGAGTTGTTGCGATCCATCAAGCCGATCACCGTCGAGACGAATTCTCCGCCGGATGCGCAGGCGGAGAACGGCTCATCCACCAACGTCGGCAATGCGGCCGAGAACGCCGCCGCATCGACCGCGTCTGCCAAATCGAACGGAGCGGAAGACAATCCGCTGCCGCAGCCGGTCGCGACTAATGCGGCTCCGCCCTATCCCGAAGAAGCTCGTGCGGCGGGCTTGCAGGGGAAGGTGACTCTGCGATTGCGGATTGGCGTTGATGGCCGGGTCGAATCGCTCAAGTTATTGGCGTCGAGCGGAACGCCGAGCTTGGATGAATCGGCTCTGGCCACTGTGAAGCAATGGCGATTCGAGCCGGCTCGCAGGCTCGGACGTCCGGTGGCGATGGATGTGAAGACCTCGGTCAAATTCGAGATTGAGGCGGAGTGAGCGCCGTGGGCGATGGCACTCACTTTGAGCGGAATGGCGCTAGCCACCGGTGATTCGGGATCGACGATTTCCGACAAATTACCGGCGGCTAGCGCCGTGCCGCTCACATTGGACAGCGCCATTGAGCTTGCGTCCTGCGACTGATTGAGCGGATCGGATGCGAGACGCATCAGTGACGATTGTGTGAAGCTGTTCCGGTCGGGAAAGCTCTTTGGCGGGCGAATCGGGCAGCATCGTTGCCATCGGCGTTTCGGCGAGAATCAGGCGAATCGCGAGACTCGGCACAACCGATGAAGTTTCACAGGCGGCGCGTCACGTCGCCGACCGACAACTTAACGGCAAACGGACTCAGGGAAGGGAGTGTGAATCTCCCGCTGTCCCGCAACTGTGAGGGGGACGAACGCCGCACACGCCACTGGTTGGCCAGCGGAGTAAAACGCACGAGCAGGAAGCTCACCTCAAGCACCGAGGGATGTGCGTTTTGCCTCGCCGACCGCCGGGAAGGCGCGGCGTTTGAACGAACCCGAGCCAGGATATCTGATCCGCTTGCGTCACTCGCTTCACATCCTCGAGGAAAGGGATGAGATATGGACGCTCGCAAACTGCTGCGCGCGGTGAGTTTCACCGCGCCAGTTTTCGTCTTACCGATTCTCGCCGGGACCATCTTTGGACTGGCACGACTTCAGGCTCAAGAGGCCGATTCGGTTCCGCTGCCGACTCAAGCTCAAAATCCGCCGGAGGCCGATGAGCTTCCGGCGCTCCCTGAAACGCGTGTGATCGCGAAGCCGACGCCCGGCCCGTTTCCGCGCGAACCGCTTTCGAATGATGCTGTGATTACCGCGACTCGCACCGAAGCGCTGCGCTCGGAAATCGGCAGCGCGATCTCGGTGATTACCGAAGAGCAAATCCGCAACAGCGGTCAAACCACATTGCTGGGAGTGCTCCGTAACGCCGGCGTTCCCTCGATCGACTTTGCTCAGAACGGCGGACCCGGTTCGCAGACGACCGGCTTCATTCGTGGAGCGAACTCGGCACATACGAAAGTCATGTTGGACGGCGTCCCGTTGAATGATCCCTCCTCACCGACGCGCACTTTCGACTTCGGCACCTTCTCGCTCGACAACGTTGAACGAGTGGAAATCATTCGCGGACCACAAAGCACGTTGTTCGGCTCGGACGCGATCGGCGGCGTGGTCAACATCATCACGAAGCGCGGCAAGGGGCCAGCTCAGGCGCGATTCACGTCGATGGGAGGCACCTTCGGAACTTGGCAAGAAAGTGGGAGCATCAGCGGCGGCACGGAGCAGTATTACTACTCGTTGTCCGGTTCGTTCTTTCAAAACGATGGCTTCTCGGCCGCGGATAAACGCTTCGGCAACACCGAGCGAGATGGCTTCAGCAACGGCAACCTGGGCTTTCGAGGGGGCTACATCTTCAACGAGTACGTCGATTTTGATGTGATCTACCGTTACCAGAAAGCTCGCATCGACATCGACGACAACTTCAATCCCGTTCCCGGAGGACCAGGGGGATCTACTGGGTTTCAAGTGGCCGACAGCAACCGCATCAATCGGCTGGAGTCGAACACCGTCCGGCCGCAGGTTCGCGTGCTGCTCTTCGACGGGATGTTGGAGCAGAAGGCTGGATTCAGCTACATCAATTACAACCGTGACTCACCCGGCGGCTTTACTCCCTTCTTCGACGGCGAGACTCGCAAGTTCGATTATCAGGCGAATGCCAATCTGTTCGATTTGGAACAGTTCAAGAATCTCGCCACGTTCGGCACGGAGTATCTCGACGAACGATCGAGTTCGGTGTCGGTCCCCAATGCGTCTCAGACTGCCAACAGCGTTTACGTGGAAGACCAGTTCGCACTGTGGAACCGCTGGTTCACCACGGTCGGAGCGCGTCAGGACGCCTACAGCCTCGCGGGAGTCGCCAATACCTACCGCGTGACGACGAAATATCAGCTTCAAGAAACCAACACGGCGTTTCACGGCACACTCGGTACCGGCTTCCGAGCACCTTCGCTCGCCGAGTACTTTGGTTTCGGCGGCAATCCCGGACTGCGGCCGGAAACCAGCAAAGGTTGGGACGTCGGCATCGAGCAAGCCTTGGACGCCGATCGAAATCTGGTGGTCGATGCGACCTACTTTCGCAATGACTTCAACAACTTGATCAATTTTGCTCCGGCCCCCGGTTTCCCCTTTGGTCGCAATCAGAACGTGGACAGCGCGCTGACGACCGGTGTGGAATTGACGGCTCTGTGGCAGATCTTCAATGACACATCGCTGAGTGCCACGTACACACACACCGATGCGTTCGACCGCACGACGAACCAGCGGCTGTTGCGGCGTCCTCCCAACAAGTTCGCCATCGGGGTGAGCCAGTTCTTGTTGGACCAGAAAGCGAATGTCAGCGTCAACGTTCGCTGGGTCGATTTTCGCGAAGACTTCGGACCGTTCTTCGACCCCGTCACCTTTGATCCGATCCGCACGCGGGTCAGCAGCTACGCGGTCGCGAACTTGCAGGGGTATTACGACTGGAAGCCAGGGGTTCGGCTCTTCGGCCGCATCGACAATGCGTTCGACAGGAACTACGAGGAAGTCTTCGGGTTCGCCACGCCACGCTTCTCGGTTTACGCTGGCGTGACGATTCTGCTCGGTGGCAACGGCGGGCTGTGATGAAGAGTCTCGCGAACGGCGAGGGGCTAAGTTGCCTGGCTCGTTTGATCGGCCTAGCATGACATCGTTCCGCGAGAAACTGGCCGAAGGTTCCAACATCGCGGCCAAGTTTCACGTCTGTGGTGAGCCACACTTCTGCACGCTTCTTTTCCGGGGACGATTGTGTCCGATTCAGAAAACGCTCCCACGTCGCTCCCTGCGCCTGAGGCAGATCTTTCGGCGAATGCACAGTCACCCAACGAGTCGGTTCCTCAGACCGAGGGGTTGCCCGATTGGGAGCCGCTCACACCGGAACTGGTCGAAGACGAGGCAATCCGCGGCGACTTCATGCTGCGTTGGGCGGTCGTGTTGTTGGCGCTGTTGCTCGGCTGTCGGCAGATCGTTGAGACGACGACGCTGGTGCATGTGAAGACCGGGCGTTATTTGGCGGCTCACGGGTTTTGGCCTCCCGCACAGGATGTCTTCTCGTCGACGGCCAGCGAGCATCGCTGGGTCAACCTCTCATGGTTGTGGGATTTGATCGCCAGCGGGTTGTTCGCGATCGGACAGGGGACTGGATTATCGCTCGCCACGGCGCTGCTGGTGGCGCTGACGTGGTGGCTGCTGGGGAAGACCAGTCGGGTGAATGTCTCGAATTGGTGGGGTTCGATTTTGGGCGTGCTGACTCTGTTGGCGAGTCATCCTCATTTCTCTGGTCAGCCTGAGACGGTGACGCTGCTCGGCCTGGCGGCGACGTTGTGGTGTTGTCACGCCTGGCGATCGTCGTTGGAGTCGGCAGCCAGCACGAGCGTCAGCGCTCTGGCCAGCCAGCCGGTGTCGCTGTGGTGGTTGGTGCCGGGCTTCGCGTTGTGGAGCAATCTCGACTCGCGGATGTTTCTCGGCCTGCTGTTGTTGTTGCTGTGGGGCACTGGGGAACTGCTCGGCAAATTCTTGGGACACGCCAAGTTGTCCGTCGCGCAGCGGAAACACTTCTGGACGGTGTTGGGGATGTGCGTCGTGGCGAGTGTTCTGAATCCGTTCGGAGGTCATTCGCTGTGGTCACCAGTCGTGTTGTATGGGACTGAGTACCCTGCGTGGCGGGTCTATGCCGTGACGGCTTCCGGTTGGGAAAACACCGGGGTGTTGACGCTCTGGAATTCGGCTCAGTGGAGTTCCGGCCTGGGGCGATTGCCCTTGATCGCGGGACTGCTGGTGGTGCTGTCGGCGTTGGTGTCACTGTCGTTGAATGCTCGGCGAACGAATCTCGGCGATTGGCTGGCGTTGGCCGGGTTCGTGGCGTTGGCATGTGTCGCCTCGCATGAACTGGCGGCGGCGAGCATCGTGGCCTGCGTGGTCGGAACGCTGAACGCTCAGCAGTGGTATCAGGCGAGTTTTCGGCAGACGTACTCGATTGCGACGAGCGAGTTGCTGTTCACGCGCGGCGGCCGTGCGGTCACGGTGCTGGCTTTCTTCGCGCTGGCGGTGATCTCGGTGAATCAAACGCTGTTCGGCGCGGACGGGAAGCGCGTCGGATTGGGGATGTCGAATCGTCTGCAAGCTTTGGTCGAGGCGTATCGCTCGGCGTCCGAGAACTCGTTTGACGACCGCCCGTTTAACTTCGTGCCTCAGCAAGGGGATGTCTTGTTGTGGGTCGATCAGAAGCCGTTCGTGGACAGTCGCCTGGCGGTGTTCTCTGGTCGCGGTCCAGGAGACTTGCTGACGCTGCACGATCAAGCGCGGCGAGCGTTGGCGGGCTTGCCGGCTCATGACGGCTCTGCGATGGAGCAACCGGATCAAGCTCGGCCGGAGGATTTCCAAGCGATTTGGCGGCCGATCTTCGACCGTTTTCAGATCACCCATGCGCTGCCGCGATTGGTGGGTGTGCGGCCGATCGCGTATTTCCGAATGCTGTTTTCAGCGGACTGGCGACTCACTCATCTGGGCGCGAACTGCGCGGTGCTCTATCGCGGGGATGCTCCGTCGCCGGAACTCAACCAGTATCTCGGTCAGCATCGGATGAATTTCGTGGCCTCGGCATTTCAAACGGAGTCGCCGAAGTCTCTTCGCCCGGACTGGCCGCGCGCGAGCACTTCGCTGCAAAAATACTTGGGATCGCCGGAGGCTCGTGTTTCCAACCAAGTGCTCGAGGCGGAAAACCTGCTGATGCACTTGCACGGCATGGTCGGCGGGCAGATCGTGATCGAACAGCCGTCCGCCGTCGCGATGGCGTTTCTGGCCATTCGCAAAGCGAACGCCGCGCTGGCGGAATCAGCCGATCACGCGGCGGCCTATCAAGTCTTAGGCGATGTGTACTCCTTCCTGTCGAACATGGAGACGGCCCTGGTGCAATCCGGAGGGGGCTCGTTTTCCAACCAACTGCGGTTCCAGCAAGCGTTGGGGGCGTATCACCAAGCCGTGCTGTTAGAACCCAACTCGCTCGAACTGCACGCCCGGTTGCTCGAACTGTTGCAGCAGCACAACCGCACGGACTTGATGCTTCGTGAACTGCAGGCGATCGACCGCCTCATGCTGACGATGCCGTCCCATGGTGCGGATGCCGATGAGTCGTCGCTGAAGAGATTCGAGTTGCAGGAACGTTGCCAGAGTCAACTTGATGCGCTGCGCAATGAACTCGACAAGGTGCCGGATCCGGGACCAAGCGTGATTGAGATTGCCCAGCAGGTGTACGCAGCGGGGTTTGTGCTGGAGGCGCTCAAGATTTTGGACCGCGATCCTGTGGCGGTTCAACGGTCGCCTGAAGGGCAGACTCTCCAAGGCTTGCTGCGATATGAGGCCGGTGAGATTGAAGAGGCTCACAACCAGTTCGCGTATGAGCTCGGTCTCGGCGCGGCGGGGTCGCGTGTCCCGGCCGCGTGGACTCGATTGGCTCACGGCGAATACGAGCCGGCCATCAAGCTGTGGAAGGAGCAAACGGACTTGAGTCAGAACTCGTCGTTGTTTTCGGTCCTGACGACGCTGCCTCTCGTGCAATCACCCTATCAAGATCTGGGCCAACCCAGTGTCTGGCCCACGCAGCACGGGGTCTCTTTTGCCCAAGCTCAAATTCGTTCGGTGAACGAGACGGCGATCCTCCTGTGGTACACCGCCATGTGCCAGTTGGAATCGGGGCAGCCGAAATTGGCCGGGAAGACGCTCAGCGGGTTGCTCGAAAACTATCCGGATACCGCGCTGCGTCCGTTGTGTCGCTTTTACTTGTTCGTCATCACGGACGAGTTGATCGATCTCGAACCCCCTTCGGAGTGGATTCCGATCGACGGCGAGACCTTCATGCCGGATGAGACAGCGGACACGGAAAAAAAATAGCCCCGGCCACAAGGACCGGGGCTATTCGTCGTAGGACGGGCACTCCTGCCCGTCGCGAAGAAAGACGGGCAAGAGTGCCCGTCCTACGCCTGAAGAATTAGTTCAGAATCTTCTTGGTGTCTGCGATGATGGCCTTGGCGCTGGCAGTCTTGTACTCGCCCTTGGCGAAGGCGTGGCTGGCTTTCACGTCCCCTTCAACCCACATCGTGACGGTCAGGTTGGCCTTCTCGGCGATCTTGTAGCCTTCCGGGCCGGCGACGCCGTCGAAGACCGTCAGCGGGACGTTCTTCAAGCCTTGCTTCTTGGCGATGTCCTTCAGCGTGGCTTCGTCCTTGTCCGGATCGTTTGTCAGCAGCGTGACGAACGCGGCCATCTTCTTCTCTTCGTTCTTGCCGACCAAATCATCAAT
This sequence comes from Planctomyces sp. SH-PL62, assembly GCA_945905295.1. Lineage (GTDB taxonomy): Bacteria > Planctomycetota > Planctomycetia > Planctomycetales > Planctomycetaceae > SXKJ01. Next base: position 26,702 of record CAMDPX010000016.1, read on the forward strand.
CTGCTTGACGAGGGCGACGACTTCCGGGGTCATCTCGCGAGCGAAGATGTTGACCACCGGACGAGCACCATACTTGCAGCGATAGCACAGCGACTTGCCCTCGCTGGGACCGGTGACGTCTTTGACGTTGTATGCGGGGATGTCATCTCCTGGTTGCAGACCGGACTTCAGTTCGGCCGCGATCAACGCACCGGCGAACATCGCGCTCGCCACGAAAGCCACAGACAGAATTCGACGCATCTTGAGTCTCCTTGGGGTTGAGAAACGAAACCTGGAACAGACAGTGTTTTACGTAGCCTGACTCTCCGAGTAGGGAGTCGAGGTTCGCAATCACCCGACTCGGAGAGGCTGTGAAGTTTTCGTGGAGCACGTTTTCAACGTGCTCGAAAACAGGCTGATTGGGCACGTTGAAAACGTGCCCCACGTCATTTATTCACAGGCTCGGAGAGTCAGGCGACGGCAGCTTACTCGCTGGACGTCGCCGGACGCGACGCTCCGGCCTTGGTCTTCTCGAACAGGACGATGTGCTGCCACGGCAGGACACCGATGGTCTTCGTCCATTTCAAGCGGAATTCCGGCTGTGAAACTTCTTTCTTCACCTGCGCCTCGGTCATCTTGTGGACCAGCTTGATCGGGACGTCCGGGTCTTCTTTCCGGTATTCGACAAATGCCACTCGGCCGCCGGTCTTCAGCGACTTCGAGATGTCGAGCATCATCTCGTAGGGGAACTCCAGCTCGTGATAGACATCGACCATGATGGCGAGATCCACGGATTCCGCCTTGAGTGCGGTCGTCTTCTGCGTCCCTTTGACCGGCTCGACGTTGGTGATCTTCAGCTTCTTGATGTTGTCGCGCAGGCGATCAAGCATCTCTTGCTGGACATCAACCGCCAGCACTTTGCCCTCCGGCAAAACCTTCTCGGCCATCAGCACGCTGATGACGCCGCTCCCCGCGCCGATGTCGGCCACGACCATCCCCGGCTTGAGATCCAGCGACTTGATCAGCAGCGTGAGTTTTTCTTCCTTCTCGCGGACCGCCCGTTCGAGCCATTCGGCCCCCTGACCGCCGGGGCCGAAGCCCATCACATGCGCGATCTCGCGATCCATGTAAAACTTGCCGATGCCGTTCGGGTCGTGATCCTTGCGGATCTCGTAACGCAATTCGCCCGGCTGGGCTGGCTCATCGGCCTGCAAAAACATCGGCATCCACACCAGAGCGAACAGCAATCCAAGCTGGCGAAAGGGCATCGCGGAACTCCTTGATTTTTGATTGACGGGGGCGGGAGTCTTTTTCAGGTCGGCCCACATTGCAATGACCGATCGAATTCCAACATGGCCGACCTGAAAAAGACTCCCGACCCCTTCGCGTTCTCTACTTCGCCTGAATGACCGCCAGCAAAGCTTCGCGGTTTTCGCGCCAAGCGGTCGCGCCGCTGGCATCTGTGGGAACTTCCAGCGTGATGGTCGGCAGCTTGCGATCGACGCCAGCCCACGAACCAAAGCTGCCGGGAGTCGGATAACCGATCGACTTCAGCACGGCATATTGGTTGTGGATGCTCATGGTCTCTGCGAGTCGCTCGGCCGGACCGTCGAAGTTGTTGCCGTGTTTGCCACGCTGGATCGCATGCAGCGAGATGATCCGGTCGGGCTTCCAGTCGTCGATCAGTTGGATCAGCAACTGTGCCTCCGGTTCCGAGGCAGGTTCTTCTCCACCGAAGTAGCGTCCCTTCTTTCCGACCGCAAAGTTCTTGGCGGGGAAGTTGCGATTCAAGTCGATCTCACGCGCGTTGGCCCGCGTGCCGCGAGCGAGTCCATCCGGATTCGCGACCGGCATGATCGCGACGCGGCGACCGTAATACGCTTCCGAGTTCTTGGTCAGATGCTCGACGAGTTGATTCGCGACAAACGCCGTGTTGGCTTCGTCACCATGAATCGCGGCGAAGACCAGCGTCTTCGGACCGGTCGTGCCGAAGTAGTGTCCCACGATCGGCAGTCCGAGCACCGACTTGCCCAACTGCCGCGTCTGCGGCCCGAAGGCTGGTAGAAGATCACCGGGCCGCAGCGATTCGCGAGCCGCGATTGCCACGACCTCAATCACCGAGGCCGGCTCGTCGGGAGCGACAATCGGTTCGATGGGAACGAGGTCCGCCTGCGGCACGGCTGGTGCCGAGACTGTCGGAGCGCGTGCCGCGATCGACTTTGCCGCGCGGCGCACTTTCGGCAATGGGCGATTCCAAACTCGACCAGTCGCCACGTTGCCAGGTGCAGGCTTTCCGTTGAGCCGCGAATACTCCCCCGGATCGGATGGGTCAAAGTTGTACGGCGTGATCAGTGGCAGCGCGTCTGAGTTGGCTGTCGACGGTGAGTCCGGCTCGGTGGCCGACACACTCAGCGACGTGACAAACAAAGAGGCCGCTGCAATCGCGGACAGCAGCAGACGCGCAACCGCTCGGCCACGCGGAAGAATCCAATCGAAGGGAATCATGATCGGCTCACGCTCTAGGGGGTTGCGGAGCTTCCGTGCGAAATTCGACCTGCAAGGCTCCGAGCATCTTGGTGATCTGAGCCTCCTTGCGATTGATGTTGAGGACGTTATCCAGCACGAAGGCGCGCGGCTCGTTGGTCGGATGCAGAATCAGCCGGCCGGAGCGGAGCAGCATGTACTCGAACACGTCGTTGATCTCTTTGCTGATCCGCAAGTTCGGAGCGGAGAAGCGTTCCAAGTCGCTGAGGAATCCATGATGGTGCATCAGTTCGTTCGGGCGGACTTCCCAGTAATCAAACCGAGCCATGATCCACACGACGATGTAAAGCAAGCTCAGAAACACTGCGAACAACATGTAGAAGTGAGCGTTCGCCCAAGGTTTCAAGGCATCGAAGAACTTCGACACGAATGGCACCAGATCGGGGCGATTCGTGAAGAGCAGCACCGCCCCCATCCCTGTCGCCGCGAACCCAAAGAACAGGGTCAGAGACGTCGTCCTGGGGAAGTCGAAAGAGATCACGACGAGGTTCACGGCGGTCAGCATCAGAAAGAACAACGTGATGAGTTCCGCCACGCGATGCCGCTCGCCACCGGGCATCGCGGTGTCGCCCAACAGCAGCATGATAAACCATGCCAGAATCGAGATGATGTAGGTCGGATACATAAACACGATCTTCGGGTACGAGACCAGATAGATCGAACTCGGAGCCTCTTCCCTGTCGCTGTCCGGCGGCGCGGTTGCAACGATCGGCTGAGTCGCACTGGCGGCAATCACAGGGGGGACAGGAATCGGGGCCGAGTCATTCGCGGGATTGTCAGTGCTCATAGAGTCGATCTTTGGCTAACGAATCGGGTGTTGCACGAGTTGCTGCCGCGAGCGATTCGCGGACCACAGCCAAACCTTGAAACATCAGTGGCTCCAACAATCTATCGAGCCAACCATGCGACGTGTAGTAGTGGGGCAGGTTTTTCGCCGATCCGCACCGCTTAGATTCCTTGAGGTCGGAAAGTCGTCGCGGCGGTGTCGAGTTTTGGCAGAGTCGCACACGGATGCGCTTCGCACACGGATGCGAGTGGCACACACGGATGAAGGCAGGGCGAACGATTTGTTAATCCGTGTGCGCCTCTCGCATCCGTGTGCGAAGTACCAGCGCATCACTTTCCTATTCGCAATCCAAGAGACGCCGTCACCGTCTTCGTGGTCTGAGGTCAATCCTCGTTAGGACTCTTCGTGATGCCGGCGCAGCAGCATCCAAAATTCATCCAGTCGCAGAATCAAGGTCAGCACGGCATAGCTGACCAGCGCCGCCAGGACCGTCGCGCCGAGTTGCAGCAAACGTCCCGAAGAATTGACGGCCTGTTCAGAAAACTGACGCAGCACCCACCACGCAATCGCCGTCATCGCCGCCGTGCCGACGAAGGCTCGCCCGGCGTTGCTCGCCAGCGACCACCAAGGCAGCCGGCCAACGCGGCCTTGGATGAACAGCAAGCACAGTCCGAACTGCAAGATGCCGCACAGCGAGGTGCTCAAGGCCAACCCGCGAGCACCGATCACGAAAATCAGACCGAAGTTCAGAATCAGATTCACCAGCACCACAAACAAGCCGATCTTCAGCGGAGTCATGCGGTCGCCGATCGCGTAGTAACCGCGCTGCACGATCAACAGACCGCAGAAGGCCCACACGCCCAAGCCGTAGGCGGCGATCATCTCAGCGATCTGTCGAGCATTCGCCCCCGTGACATGGCCGCGCTGAAAGAGCACAACCGCGAGCGGTTCGGCCAGCAGCCACAAACCCGCGCTCGCTGGCATGCCAATCACGAAGACCAATCGCAGCCCGAGCGCGAGGTCGTCTCGCAGGCGTTGCCAATCGCCGCGCTCCGCGTGCCGAGTCAGAATTGGAAAGATCACGGTTCCCAACGCGACTCCCAGAATGCCCAGCGGAAACTGATACAGCCGCTGGCCGAGATTCAATGCCGACGCCGTACCGAACTCCAGCGGTCTCCAGTCGGGCAACACGACGTCCAGCGGCCGAGACATCAAAAGCGCGATCAACGTGTCGCAAAACGTGTTGACCTGTGTGATCGACAAGCCCACGACGACCGGAGCCATCATTCGCAGCAGTTCGTGAATCCGTTCTCGCGCCGCGAGCCAATGACGGCTCGGACGAAAGCCCAACTGAATCAACTGCGGCCACGGAGCGGCCAACTGCAAGAATCCAGTCAGCACGACGAAGCCCGCCAGCCAATGTGCCTGAGCTTCCGCCGTCAGATCGAATCGTTGCAGCACCCAAATCGCCGCCAGCGAACTGACGTTGAACAACACCGGCAACAGCGCGGGCCACGCAAAGCGACCCAGCGCGTTTAACACCGCGCCCATCTGCGCGGTCAGGCAGATTAACGGCAGGTACGGCAGCATGATCGCCGTCAGCACGAGCCACAGTCGCAGTTCCGCGCTCAACGGCACCAGCCAAATCGTCGCAGCGAGCGCCAACTCCGCTATTGCGACCAACGCTGTCAGCCAGAGTCCGAGCCACACGAAGACCGAGCTGGCCAACTGCATGGCCTCGTCTCGTCCATGTTGTTCTTGCTCGCGCACGAAGAGCGGCGTGAATGCCGCGCTCAACGCCCCTTCGCCGAACAACGCCCGTGCGAGATTCGGAATGCGAAACGCTCCCACGAACGCATCCGACACCGGGCTGAGTCCCCACAGTCCCGCGATGGCCGTCTCGCGAATGAAGCCGAGAACTCGGCTGAGCAGCGTGCAGAGGCTGACGATTCGCAGTCCGGAGAAGAGTCCGCCAACATTCTGGCGAGCGGGGGGCGTCAGCCCCCCGGTGATGTTCGAGGCTGGCTGAGAATCAACCGGGGGGCTGACGCCCCCCGCTCGCCTGTTTTGGTGGTTGTCGGCCGACTCGTCACGATCCGTCATGCTGGAGCACTCCGCTCACGTGACGAGCGGACTCAGCCGGGCCTCGTTGATGCCGAGCGCCAAGAGCACCACGCTCACGCGCTCGATCGGCCAGCCGCTTCCGTGCGCACACCAATAAATTTCCAGGTTCTCTTGGCCGTCCCAATACTGATGGATCACTTGCCGCTCAACATCGTCGCGCGGGTCCGTCACCGTGTTGAATTGCTGCCGAGGAAACTCACGGAAGCACTGCCGTCCGGTCAGGTGCAGCCAGTGGCACCAGCGACAACAGCGTTTGAAGTGTCGCCGGTTCCAGTCCTTGATCGCCGCCGGTCCTAAATCTCGCCCATGCTTTTCGCTTTCAATCCATTTGTGGCGGAAGGCTTCTTGCCACGCTTGGTCATAGACACTCGCCGGAACGGACGCCTGAGAACGACACATGCCTCGCACCTCTCACCAGGATGTGCCGCATCGCACCGGTTTCCGAACCGTCTGCGAAGAGCACTCTCGCAATCGTCAGAATCGAAGCCATTGAAGGGGGCGGGTTATACCGGTGACGAGAAGTGCTCTCAAGCTGCGATTGCTAAGGGGTCGGGAGTCTTTTTCATGCCGCACCACACCAGTCAAACAATTCAGAGAACTCTCAACGGCGGCATGAAAAAGACTCCCGACCCCGTCGCGTCAAACCGTGCGTTGCAGGATGTCGGGCCGCAGGATCGCGGTCCCTTTGACATCGACTTTGGTCATCGGCCATTGCTCGGTCGGCGTGAGCACTTCCAATCCGTTCGGACCGATCAGCATTGTGTCGCCGATGCTGACGGGGCCGACCGACGGATGCCAGAACATGGCCATGCCGGGCCGCAGCATGAAGTCGCTGTTCGGCGTCAAACGGACTTCGCACGGTTGATAGCCGACGACCTCCGCTTGTTCCGCGAACTCCCATTCCTCGGAGTGCCCGAACTTTTCGTAGATGCGAGCCACGCGCTTCCACGTTTCGCTCATCTCCCACCCGGCCTGAGAGAAGAACATGCCCGTCGCCTGAGTCATCAGGGCGATCTGATACGCCGCCCGCAACTCGTCGGGAATGACTCCGAAGCAAACCGTACGAGTGACCGCCGCGCACAGTCCCTCGCGGCGACCGATCACGGTGAGCGAACAGAAGCGTTCGACCGGATCACTGCTGGGGATCCAATGGCGGAACCGTTGCGAGATCCCGTCGCCGCAAACTTGCAGCCGTTCTGGAATGACCTTGTGCTTGAGCAATCGATGCGACAACTGCCCCGCGATTTCCGCTTCCGTGACGCCATGCGCGAAGTGACGAGCCGTCGCCTCCACCGCGTGCGCCACTTGCAATCCGAGATCTCGCAGCCGTTCGCACTCCAGCGAATTCAACGGCAGTCGCAGGTTGAGCAACTTCTCTGAAACATCGGTGGTCCGTCCGAAGCCAGTATCGCTGGCGACGACTCGGCCGCGGCACAGATCTTCCACCAGGACAGAATGGAGTTCGTGCCACGGACGTTCTTTGAGTTGAAAGCCGAGTCCTGCCAGCGTCCCTTCAAAGATCTGTCCGGATTCAATGTTGTTGGTCAGGACCACGCGAGCTTCCGGCATCAGGAACAGCGACGCCGTGGTTTCCGATGAGCCTTGCCGAGTGAAGTCCGCCCCGCTGGTCAACCAAGCCAAATTGCACGGCCGCTGCAACAACAGCGCGGAGCAACGATTCTCTTTGAGAAACTGAGCGACTTGCCGGTGTTTCTGGTCGATGTCGCCGGCCCGCTCGGGACTGATCACCGGAAGTTCGCCGGATGACTGGAACGGAGGAGGTTCGACCAAACTTGTCATGACGACTTCCCGCGCGGAACGCGTTCGGGATGAGAGGATGCCGCTCAGAAGATACCAGCAGAATTTTTGAGCCGATAGGATTTTCGCTCGCGATGGTGACTCTGCTATGTCATCTCGGCCGATTCTGCCGGTCTCAGTCAGGGGGCAGGTCTTCAAATTTCATTTTTGGCGTCGCGCATTGCGTGCGATGTGGGTTGGAATGCCGGTGTGAGCAGCGAGTCAGGGGCGGATTGCAGGGCCAAAAATGAAATTTGAAGACCTGACCCCGGCTCTCCGTCCGCCCTCACCTTCGGCACAATCGCGACAATCCGTAAAGTCTGCCAAGTCTCCAAGACGATGAATGAGGGTAGCCGCCGCGAATTTCGTGTGGCGGGGACTCCGTGGGTGATGTCGAGGCCATGTTGGATCACTCGCTGCCACTCGCTACCGCGTCTTGAGGAACGTCATGAAGACCGCCTTGCGACTCTCCTGTGGATTGCTGCTGATCGTCAGCGCGGTCGGCTGTCACACCTGCCAACATTCTTGTGGCGACCAGAGCTGCGCGCCCCAAGGAGACTGCCAGCAGAAGAGCTGTTTAGGAAAGCTCTTCAAAGGCAAAGGGGGCGGCGGTTGCCAATCCGAATGCGGCGATGGCTGCGGCATCGTCGAAGGCGAGATGGCCTGCGACTGCGGTCGTCATCACGGACATCGCAAGTCCAAGTCGAAGTCGAAGTCGAAGTGCAAACATTGCAACGAAGCCGCAATGTACGGCTACGATCAGTCAGTCGTTTACACCGGCGACGATTGGCAAGGGATGCCGCAACCTGGCATGGGCATGATGCCGATGGCCGGGGGATGCAGCGGCTGTGCCGGTGGTGCTCCGATGATGTCCATGCCGTCGACTGGATGCGCTGGCTGTGGTGGATCGGGGATGTCTCCGATTCCCAATGAAGGTGGCTGTGCCTCCTGCGGTGGCAGCGGAGCGGTTCCTCAACCGCAACCGCCGATCGGTGGTGGATGCGCAAGCTGCGGCGGCAATCATCCGGCACCGGTTCCGGCCGCTCCTCCGGCAGGCGGCGGCTGTGCCAGTTGTGGAGCCGCGGCTGCTAATGAATCGTTCTACAACCCGATGGGTCCGCATCATCACCCGGCTCCCGCTCCTCCCGCAGAAGGAGGAGTGCCGAATCCGTCCATCGAATCGGTTCCCGGTGGCGATAAGGCTTCCTCTGGCGGCGAGCCAATCCAGAAAATTCAATGGGTGCCACGACAACTGTGATCGTGAGACAGCCCTCGAAATTCAACACACACCGGCAACTTGCCGGTGTGTTCGTTTTTGGGCCAATCGGTCGGCGGTTATGTTTGTCGGACGATTGCGGTGACGGGGTCGGGAGTCTTTTTCAGGTCGGCCCACATTTCAATCACCGACTGGAATTAACATCTGGCCGACCTGAAAAAGACTCCCGACCCCTTTGCGTTCTCCGTTTTCCGCCAGCTCAAACGCCATGACATCACCCCAAGTCATTGATCGTCTCGCTCAACGAAACCGCCCGGCCGGCTCGGTCGCTGGCTATCAAACTTGGTCGGATCTGCTGTTCGTGCATTGGCGAGTTCCGTCCGCCGAACTCCGTCCGCTGTTGCCAGCCGAAGTGGAAATCGACGAGTGCGATGGCTCGGCCTGGGTCGGCTTGGTGCTGTTTCACATGTCGGGTGTGCGACCGTGGTGGTTTCCCGCGCTGCCGGGTGTCTCGGAGTTTCACGAAACGAACGTCCGCACGTATGTGACTTGCAACGGCGAACCGGGCGTCTGGTTTTTCAGTTTGGACGCCGCGAACTCGCTGGCAGTCCGAGTCGCTCGCTGGCGCTGGCGGCTGAAATACTTCTTCGCAGAGATGTCGATCGCGCGGCGCGAATCGTTGATCGAATATCGCAGTCAGCGATTGTGGCCTGATCCGATCCCAGCCAACGCGGACGTCGCGAGCGAGATCGGTGATTGGCTGCCCGGTGGCGGACCTCACGGCGAAACCGTACCGGGAACGTTGGAGTTCTTTCTGGCCGAGCGATACTTGCTCTTCACCGAGTTGGCACCAGGACGAATCGCACGCGGCCAAGTGCATCACACTCCGTACCCATTGAAGACGGCGAAGCTGTTGCGCTGTGATCAATCGCTGGTCTCGGCCAGCGGTATCAACGTCACAAATCCGCCGGCTCATGTCCTCTTCAGTCCCGGAGTGACCGTGGACATCTTCCCGTTACGCGCGCTCGTAGTGACCCCATTTATGGGGTCGAGAACGACGACGACCCGATAAATCGGGTCACTACAAGCGCGCGAGCATCTCCACCAGCGCTTGAAGTCCCGGCAGCGTGATCGTGTGCGGGCCGCAGAACTCCAGGAAGTTCACGTTCGCACCAGCCTCGACCAGCAAATCGCGCAGCAAGAGTGCTGCCGCGAATGGCAGGATCGGATCTTGGCGTCCGTGGCTCTGCACGACCGGCACACCTTTGAGCCGCGCCGCCTTCGCTCGCCATTGAACTTCGCTGACGAGCGTGCTCGACCAGAGACACAGTCCACCGGGAGGCTCGGCCCAGTTCAGCGCCGTCTCGACGGCGAGCATCGAGCCTTGCGAAAAGCCGCCCAGTACAAAGCGATTGTGTGGCAGGTTCGTCTGCTGACGCACTTCGTCCAGCAGCGAAAGCAACTGGTCCCGAGCTTGATCGATTCCCTCCGGACGTCGATCGCGCAAGATACGAAGATCGCCACTCTCGACTGCGCCGACGAGTTCTTCCATGTCGATGTGCCACCACGCTCGGCCGCCGCCGTAGCCGAGTTCTTCGAGGCTCAACGGCGCGGCGGGGAAGACGAACTCAACCGAGTCAGCCAATGCGGGACAGAGCTTGAACAGTTCATCGCCGATCGGAACGAGGTCGTGCCCCGGCGCTCCGAAGCCGTGACAGAGCACAACCACCAATCGCGGCGGCGTCCCTTCGGGAAGCTGAGTGACGACGCGGCACTTCAGTCCGCCGTAATTCTCGAATCGCATGGCCATGAACGGTTCCTTTCGTCGGGCGGGATTGTGAGCATCCTCGGCGTCCCTTGCGAGCATCAGACAGGACCGGTGCAATGCTGACGTGGCCGACGCGCCTCGCGTCGGTCGGATGCGAGACGCATCCGCCACGAAAGAGGAAGGTCGCTCATGGAACGTGTCGTCAGTGCGTTCGGACTGTTCGTGATGATCGGGCTGGCGTGGCTGATGAGCACTCATCGGCGGCGGTTTCCCTGGCGGGTGGTGCTGATCGGCATGGTCCTGCAATTCGTGTTCGCCCTGCTGACGCTGCGCACCGCTCCTGGCCGACTCCTCTTCGACGCGCTGGGTTCGCTGTTCACGAAGATTCTCGACTTCGTGGATGAAGGGTCAAAGTTCGTGTTCGGTAGCGAATACGCGCACCACTATTTCGCGTTTCGAGTGCTGCCGACGATCGTGTTTTTCTCGTCGTTGATGTCGGTGCTGTACTACCTGGGAGTCATGCAACGGATCGTGCAGGCGATGGCCTGGGTCATGCAGAGAACGATGAAGACCTCCGGTGCCGAGAGCCTTTCGACGGCCGCAAACATCTTTGTCGGCCAGACGGAAGCACCGCTAGTCGTGAAGCCGTATGTCGCGCGGATGACGAATTCCGAATTGATGGCGGTCATGATCGGCGGCTTCGCAACGATCGCAGGCGGCGTCTTGGCGCTGTATGTCGGCATGGGCATCGACGCCGGCCATCTGATGACCGCATCTGTGATTGCCGCGCCGGCCACGCTGGTCATCGCCAAGATCATGCAACCGGAAGTCGATCAACCGGAGACGGCGGGCGTCTCCGCCAGCTCGTTGCCGATGACGAACGCCAACCTCATCGACGCCGCGGCGGAAGGGGCTTCGGAGGGGCTGAAACTGGCGCTCAACGTCGCCGCCATGTTGATTGCGTTCCTGGGGCTGATGGCGATGTTGGACTGGATGCTGGCGTCGATTGGCGATTTCTATTTTGACCAAAAGACTTGGTCGCTCTCGGCCGTCTTCGGTTATCTGTTCTGGCCGATCGCATGGGTCATGGGGATTCCCTCAGCAGACTGCTCGCGTGCCGGCGAGTTGCTGGGCTTGCGGATGGTGACCAATGAACTCGTCGCCTATCAACGGATGTCCGATTGGAACAACAAACCCGAATTGGGCGTCGAGTTGATGCAGCGTTCGCGAGTGATCCTGACGTATGCCTTGTGTGGCTTCGCGAATTTCGGTTCCATCGGCATTCAGATCGGCGGCATCGGCGCGATGGCTCCGGAGCGACGGGGCGACCTTGCTCGGCTGGGCTTGCGAGCCATGCTGGGCGGTACTCTGGCCTGTTTCATGACGGCGTGTGTCGCGGGTGTGCTGCTATAAGCCACGGGGTCGGGAGTCTTTTTCAGGCCGCCCTCCCCGACTCTGAAATCGGATCGAGTCACGGCGGCCTGAAAAAGACTCCCGACCCCTTCGTCACCGGAGACCACGAGTGATCGCATTGGAAGAGCATCCGCAAGGAGTCATCGTGCCGGTGAAGGCGCAACCCGGCGCGCGTCGCAACGGTCTGGCGGGAGAGCACGCCGGCGCATTGAAATTACAGGTCACACAAGCTCCCGAAGACGGCAAAGCGACTGATGCCGTGTTGGACCTGCTGGCAGACGTTCTGCATGTGAAGCATTCGCAAGTGAAGCTGTTGTCGGGAGCGACGTCTCGGCAGAAGCGCATCTTGGTCACCGGGCTGTCGCTCGCCGAGGTCGCGAGTCGGCTGCGGCCAGAGTTGGAGGACTCATGAATTTAACGGTCGACGAATCGGACGAGCCGTTCGAGTACGACGCTCACAGCGAGCGAGACACCGACGCACTGGGTGAGATGCTGGCCAATGCGGCTGAGTCGGGCCTTGTCGTGGGCTTGATCGGCCCGCTCGGAGCCGGCAAGACGCGCTTAGTCCGCGCGACGGCGACGGCATTGGGAGCCGACCCCAGCAGTGTCAGCAGTCCGACGTTTGTGTTGATTCAGGAATACTTCGGCCGGATACCGGTCTATCATTTCGATACCTACCGCCTGCGCGACGTGCGCGCGTTCGCGGACCTCGGCGCGGAGGAGTATTTCAGCGGCGACGGTGTCTGCTTCGTGGAGTGGGCCGATCGAGTCGCCTCGGAGCTGCCGCGCGATTTGCTGCGTATCGAAGTCACCGTGCTCGCGCCGACCGCTCGGCGATTTCGCATCACCGCAAGCGGACTCGTGTCGCAGCGAGTGCTGTCGCGGCTGAAGTAGGTCAGCCTTTCCAGGCTGACCCGATGAACGATGGACGCCGAATTGGCAATTCGGGTCAGGCTGGAAAGCCTGACCTACGGGCCAGCATCTCGCGAATCGCCGCTTCCGACACCGGCCGAATGACGCCGCGCTCGGTGATGATGGCCGTGATTGACTCCGCGGGAGTGACATCGAAAGCGGGGTTGTAGACGTCGATCCCTTCCGGGGCCGTCTGCCGGCCAAAACCGTGAGTGATCTCCGCGGCCGAGCGTTCTTCGATCGGAATCTGATCGCCGTTGGACAAGGACAGATCGAACGTGCTGGACGGTGCCGCGACGTAAAACGGAATGCCGTGCGTCTTCGCCAGACACGCGACGGAATACGTTCCGATCTTGTTGGCCGTGTCGCCGTTGGCGGCGATGCGATCGGCCCCGACGATCACGGCCTGTACTTTGCGCTGCCGCATGACGGTCGCGGCCATCGAATCGCAAATCAACGTGACTGGCACGCCGCGTTGCGAGAGTTCCCACGCCGTCAGCCGCGCTCCTTGCAAGAGTGGTCGAGTCTCGTCGGCGAATACGCGGATTTGCTTTCCGTCTGCGACCGCCGCGTAGATCACTGCCAGCGCCGTTCCGTCTCCGGCTGTGGCCAGCGCTCCGGCGTTGCAATGCGTTAGCACCGCATCGCCCGTTGTCAGCAACTCCGCGCCGTGTCGGCCAATCGCGGCGCACATGGAACGGTCTTCAGTCTCGATTGCGCGAGCTTCGGTCAGTAAGGCTTTGACAACGTCCTGTGGAGCCGCCGTCGGCATTCGTTCGGCGACTTGGCGTTGCCGGTCTAAGGCCCAGAACAGATTCACCGCCGTCGGCCGGCTCGCAGCCAATTGCTGGATCACCACATGCAGTCGCTCGTCAAACTTCGAGCGTTCCAGACTCGCTGCTTCGCGAACGCCCACCACGACTCCGTAGGCCGCCGCGACACCAATCGCGGGCGCGCCGCGCACTCGCAATGAGCGGATCGCCTCGACGACTTGTTCCGCGGAACGGCATTCGAGCGACGTCGTTTCACAGGGCAACAATGTCTGGTCCAGAAGCCGCAAGCTGCCGTTCGATTCGCCCAGCCATTCGAGCGCGCGAGCCGGGGTCAGGTCTTCAAATTTCATTTTTGGCCTCGCGAATTCGGCGCGATGCAAATTGGAAGTGCGATGTGAAACGCGAGTCGGGGGTGGATTGTGGTGCCAAAAATGAAACTTGAAGACCTGACCCCTGATCGAAGCCCTTTTATGCCGTCGCGACCGTCGTCTTCTTTTCGTCCTCGTCTTCGTCGCCGAACGGCTTCGGTTTCGGGAACCAGCGGCAGATGATGATGCCGAACTCGTAGAGAATGATCATCGGAACCATCATCATCAACATGCTGTAAGGCTCGGCCGGAGTCAGGATCATCGAGATGATCGTGATGATGAAGATCGAGATGCGGCGTTTCTCTTGGAAGTCCTTGATCTCGAAGATCGAGAGCCGTTCGAGGAACAGCATCACCAGCGGCAACTGAAAGCTGATGCCGAACATCAGTGGCAGCATGACGGCGAAGTCGATCCAGTCTGCGATGCGGATTTGCGTTTGCAGCTTTAGCTCCTCAGAGAACTGCAACAGGAAGCCCAGCACGAATGGAAACACGCCAAAGAAACAGAACGCGGCTCCGCCGAAGAACAGGAGGGAACTCATCGGCAAATAGATGTGGACGTACTTGCGTTCGTGCGGATACAGCCCGGCCGCGACGAACAGCCACCCTTGGTAGAAGACCCACGGGCTGGAGAGCACCAGGCCCGCGACGAATGAGACTTTCAGCCAGGTCATGAAACCTTCTTGCACGGTCAGCACGATGGGACGCTGCTGTTGCTCGACCGCACCGCGCCATTGCGCGAACTCCGGTGCCGTGAGTCGCAACGAGACTGGCTTTTCTTCCGCAGCGGCGGGAGCTTCGCCGTCCTTTGCGTCCGGCGATGTCGACGCCGCGGCCGGGGCGGGCTTCTCAGCGGGAGCGGGGAAACGTTGTGGGTCGGCGTCATGCAACGCGGTCAGCAACTCGGAAGGGTTGATCTGAACCGTGATCGTTTTGGAATTGGGGTTCACTTCGGGGGGCGCTTCCGGCTTTGGTTCCGCCTTACCGGTGGCCCATTTCCAAAAAGTGTTCCATGTCTTGGCGGCATCAAACGGCTTGGCGTCTTCGCCCGTGAGATTCTTACCGCGTGCTCGGAGGGCATCTTCGATCGGCTTGCGGACGATCGCCATCACTTGGTCGCCAAAATACATCGTGACGCAGGTCACGAGCACTAAACCGACGATCGCGCGCCACAGCCGGATGCGCAACTCTTCGAGGTGTTCCCCGAAGGTCATCGTGGTGTTGTCGAACAAGTCTTTCGAGTTTTGTCGGGACATGGCAACTCTCCGAAAAAGGCCGAGGAGTCACGGGTCTGCACGCAAGCGGGGCAATCATGGCAACGTCGCTCTGCGAAGCGTCGCTCGACTTGCCAGCTCGCGGTGTGACCCGATGAACCGCAGGGCTGAACCACCACAAGGGGGGTTCAACCGGATGACATCGGAGAGCCCACTCGCTTCCCCCGCTGGCAGGAGCAGGAACTAAGAGCGGCCGACGGCGGGGGATTGTATTCACGCAGTTGACGAGAGGGAAACGTGCTCAAGGCATTTCTGTTCGGATCATCGATCCAGCGTCTTCACGGCTCATCTCTTGGCCGCTCTGGCCGCCTGCTTCACGAGTTTGTCTCGTTGGGCATTGGCCGTGGCCATCAGGATGCTGCCGATGGCGAGTATGACGATCCCAAGGACGAAGGAACCCAGCGAGAACAGCACGTAAAGATTTCCCCCCTCGTCCCCCATCATCCATTTGACGCCCCAGAGCGGCAGAGCGCAGACGATACCTCCCGCCCCGGTTTTGATGAGCAACATCGCCGACTTGCGCTTGGGCACGGTGGGATCGTTCGCCAGCCAAACGATATCCTTCGCCATCGTGTCGAGCTTGAGGTGCTTCTTGTAGTACAAGCCGAACAACCCGTTGGCACGCATGGCGAAGACCGCGCCGAAGCCGAACATCGCCTGCGACAAAACGATGCCGACCATCGGAATGATGGCCCCCTTCCAGGGAAGTGGCTTCGTCTGATATTTCGGATCGTCCACCGGCACTTCCTGGATCGCCTCCCCTTTTTTGGGATTGTTCTTTTTGGCGACCACTTCGGCGAGATCCGCACCCAACAGTGCGTTCGTCTTGAAGTTGTAGGCCATCGTCCCCGCGAACTCGTTGGCTCCCTTCCAACCGACCGCGAACGCCAATCCCACGGGCACGAGCGATGGCAACATCACCACAAACGTGATCGCGGCCCAATACACGCTGGCTCCAAACGATTTGGCCCAGGCCTGAAATTGAATGTGCATCAACCAGCCACGAGTCGTGATCGGCATCGTCATGTGGACCATCACCTGCGGTATCATCAACACCAAGATCAGTTCAAAGACTGCTTGAAGGGCGAGAGCCGGAATCCACATTTGGCGAGAATTGAAGTACCCCGCAGGCATCGTCAAGAAAAAGAGTTGCAGTCCCATCACGATTCGCCACAGCATGTACTTAATCCCCAGCGCCACGCAGGTGAACATGTCAAAGTTGATGCGCGGCATGTTCTCCCGTTTATCCATCGTGGCTTTGATGATCTCGCTATTCAGAAACCACAACCAGCCGTTGGGAACCATGCTCGTGACGAACAACAGGCCGAGCCAGAACATTCGCGGCGGAAAACTCACGCACCACGTGACCATGAACAGGCAGCAGAAATTCAACACGGAGAAAACCAGCGTGTAGATCCCAGTCCGAATCGCCAGCGGCTTGTTCTCCAGCAGAAACTGTTTGGAGTTCTTGATGACCACTCGGAAAAAGAGTTTGGGATCGATCCCTTTCTGCTTCTCCTTGGTCAAGCCGGTCTCAAAGTTCAGACCGCACGCCGGGCACTCGTTGACTTCCTCCTCATAGATTTCCTGGCCGCATTTCGGACAGACGCGAGTGTTTTCATCTTCGACACCGTCCAGGTCGAGATTCTTCAGCGCGTGCTCGTGGTCGTCGTGGTGCTCGTCCTTCTTGGCCTTGGCGGGCGCTGGCTTTTTGCTTGCCGGTTTGGACGTCGCGCCCGACTTCGCACCATCGCCCGCCGGCACTTTGACTTTTTCCTCGCAGCCGGGGCACTTCACCAGCTTGCCTCGTGCCGCATCCGGAGCGGCAAACACTTTTTCGCAACTTTGACAACGCACCTTGACCGGCATCGCAGTCTCTCCGCACGCACGAACGAGGACGAACACGTCTTCACGAGCAGCACAATCTAGCGGCGGCGCTCGGCGAATTCACGGCTGTTGCGGCGAAGAAACAGACCAGCCCGACGCGTGAGCGAGGGAATTTCGTCGATCCTCACTCGCGCGTCGGGCTGGTATGACTCAATCAGCGGGCCGTCAGGCGATCAACTCGTTGATCCCTGAGTAGGCGGGATCGGCGATGGGCATCGGCCGCCCGCCAATGTCGAATGTGCCCGATGAATCCACCCCCAAAGCTCGCAGATAGGTGTGGAAGAGATGCCCGGCGGTCACTTCGCGGTCGGTGACTTGAGTGCCGTTGGCGTTCGTCTTGCCGATCACCGCGCCGGGGATCACCTTCGCTCCGCCGACGAGCACCGACCAGGCCGTCCCCCAGTGGTCGCGGCCAAACAGGTGATTGATGTTCGGCGTGCGGCCGAACTCGCAGAGCACCACGACCAGCGTCGATTCCAACATCCCGCGATCGGCGAGGTCACCGACCAACGTCGCAAACGGTTGGTCCCATTCGCCGAGTTGCTCCAGATGGAAATTGAAGTTCTCGTTATGCGTGTCGTAGTTCGAATGCGTGACTTGCACGAACGTGACGCCGCGATCCAGCAACCGCCGAGCCAGCAAGCAATGCCGGCCGAAGTCATGCTTGCCGTAGCGAGCCTGATCGGCGTCCGATTCCTTGGTCAGGTCAAACGCATCGCGCTGAGCCATCATCTGCTGAGCTTGATCGTAGCTCTGCACGAACGCGTCGGTCATCGCGGTGCGGCGCTTGAGATTGAACCGCTCGTTGGCCTGCTTGCGGAAGTCGTTGCGTGACGCATCGACCGCTTCGGCGATTGCTTCGGGCCGCTCCGAATTCGCCGGAGGCTTACCGTTGCCGAGCGAGATGCTGGCGTACTTCGGACCGAGATACGCCGAGTCGTTGCCGCGACCACCGCCGCCACCGGGCGTGATGATGATGTGGCCGGGCAAGCCCGCGCTCTCCGGTGACAGCGACTTCGCCGCGACTGCCCCCAATTGAGGAAACGACATGCCGGGAGTCTCCTTCCGCCCGGTCAGCATCATGTGCATCCCTTTGCCGTGATCGTTCTCCTTCGTGTTGATGCTGCGAATGATCGCCAGCCGGTGCATCTGCTTGGCCGTATGCGGCAACAACTCGCTGATGTGGACTCCGGTCTGCGAGGTCGCAATCGCTCGGAACGGTCCGCCGGTGTCGGTCCCCGGTTTTGGATCCCAGCTTTCCAATTGAGAAAGACCTCCGTGCATATTGAAGACAATCACGCGCTTCTGCTGCTTCGCGAGCTGCTCCGCCATGACCGGCCGCGTGAGCGTCCCGATCCCCCCACCGACGATCGTCCCCGCACCAGCGGCGACACCCCCCAAGAACTGACGGCGTCCGATCAAGTGCTCCGGTGACTGACAGGCATACGAGCATTTCATGGCAGACCTCTTCAATTGAAACCGTCACACTCCATGTGACGAAGGTATTGAACACGACAACCAAACTTCCACGACTAATCCAGGCACTCGCACAAAGTCTTTCAGGTTTCGGGACAGCAGCGTGGCGTCATTCTGAATTGCGATGGCGGCGTTCTTGAGGTCCATCGTTTTGACTCGCAATCGCTGTCTCACCAACCCTACATAAACGTCAGCACTCTCGTTGGTCCATTTCAGGACATCCCAATCGTCAAACGCCTCAAAGACGCGGAACAGTTGGTGGTAAAGCGGAACTTGAGATCGGGCGTTCAACGTTCCGTGAATTTCCGCCAGCCACCCACGCATCATTTCTTCAAACGAGACAATTGATGTAGCCGCCGAGTGAATCTCATCAAGAGTCTGCAATTTCCGTTTCAACCGCGTTCCGGACACGCTCTCCTTCACAAATTCGCTCAAGTGGTCGGTATCGAGCAGGTAGATCATCGCTCAGCCCTCGACGTCTTCGGGGTACGGTTGCGATTCGCGGTACTCGCGGCCCTGTTTGATGATCTCGTCAAAGAGCGGTTCGTCTTTGAACATTCCGAAGGTCTTTTCCCAGGATCTTTTCCGTGGCTGCGCGGGCGACGCCATCACAATAGTCCGGAGTTCCGCCAGTTCACGTTCCAGTCGATCGACTTGTTCTTGCAGTTTTGCGGTACTCATGACTTCGCTCCTTAAATCAAGCGACTCGCCCTTAGCAGTCAGTGATTAAACCGAAACTCCGCGGACGACAGCAACCCCCAAACCATTTCTTGGATGGCGGGGACGCGGGCGGCGGCGCGAGATTGTAGGTAGTTCGTAACCAGCGCGATCTCGTCATCGGTGGGACGGCGATTGAGAACGTGCAGATACATTTCTTCGGCTAGCAGCTTCGGGTCTTGTTGAGTGTTGAGCGGAGTCGCCAGCACTCCCGCCCAATTATGAATCGTGCCGCCGTTACCGTAGAACAAGGCTTGGTCGGCGGTCGCGTAGAAGACGTCCTGAGGTTGTCCGGCACCGCCGCCGAACATTGCGATGAACGGGCCGGCGTTGGCTCGGAGCAGTTTTTCAAAGATGTGTTCTTCGACTTGTCGTTCGCGTCCGCCGAGCGGCAACGGAACGACGACGGGCGGTTTCGCGGCAGCTGCGGATGCTGCAGCCTTATCGATTTCTGCGTTCGCGGTCACGGTCTGCATGCCGATGTAGCCGGTCGCGCTGAGCGTGCTGGCGGTGAGTTGCTCGGGAGTCAGCGGCCTCAAACTGGCGACGTAGAAGTGCTCGGTGCAGAACTGCGTGATCTGTTCGCGAGTCGCGGCGAGTTGGTCGGCGTCGGACTTCGCTTGCTGATGAACCGTTGCCAGCAGCGCGGTCATGTCGGTCACGGTTTTTTGAGCGGCAGTCTTCGCGGCTTCGTCGGTCGCTTGAGTCAGCATCTGTTGAGCGGTCGCGAGCTCGGTTTGTTTCGCGACGAGCACGGCATGTGATGCAGCGGCCTTTGTGACTTGTTCGTTGTAGCCGGCGAGCGTCTTCAACCCGGCGATACGTCGAGCAATGACGTTGCGGTTCGCGTTGATGGCTCGAATCCCGACGGCGGCGGCTTCGGCCTTCTCGCGAGCGGCGTCGAGCTTCGCTTTCTCGGCGGTCCACTTCTCGCGCACCGGATTGATCGCGGCAGCGGCGGTCGTGAAGGCGTCTCCCTTCGTCTTGGCGGCAGCGGCTTGCGTCTCGCGAGTCTTTGTAAGCGCGGCGACTTCATTGTTGAGCGCGGTCGCGCGAGCCTGAAAGAACTCAGTCGCTTTTTTCAGGTCCGCGTCGTTCGGAATCTTTGCGAGTGCTTCGCCCGCTTTCGCGGCAATCTCGGCGAGCGGTTTGGCTGCTTCCGTTTTCGGAGTGATCAGCCCGTCGGTTTTCGCGACCACGTCCGTCGCGGCATCCCACTGCTTGCGAGCCTCGACAGCCGCGGCGGTCACTTTGTTGAGTTCGTCTCGGACTGGCGAGACCGACTTCTTCGCCGCGTCGAACTCCAATTCTGTCGGTTTCGCGGCTTCCTTCGATTGGTCGATCGCCGCGGTGATTTCTTTTTGCTTCGCATCGAGCGTGGCCAGTAACGCGGCGGCTTGTTGCGATGCGGCGTTCCAATCGGGAGGCAGTTCGCCTGATCGCTGGTAGGTCTGCGACAGCGCGATCTCGCGGATCATCGGCTTCACGTCGTACTTCAACGCGACGATCTCGGCCGTGAGTAGATCGAGCAACTCCGGATGCGTCGGCGGGTTGTCCGAATGATTGAGGTCGAGTGGATGCACGATGCCTCGGCCGAGCATCATCGCCCAGATCCGGTTCGCAAGGTTGCGATTGAACTGCGCGTTGTTGGTGGACGTGATTGCCTCGGCGAGTTTCATTCGGCGGCTGTACTTCGGAACTGGGCGGGTCTTGTCGGTCGGCTTGACGTTGTATTCCTCGCCGATCGGCAGCAACGGATCTTCGACGAACGTCCCGGCGGGGACGCGGGGAGCACTGACGCCCGACTCTTTCGTGAAGACCGATGTGAACGCCACGTCGCCGTCCGCTTTCTCGCCGAGGAACTGCTTCTTCGCGGCCACATCGTTGAACATCACCGTGCGAACGACGAACGCCTGCACGCCGTAGTAATCCGACTGCAAGAAGTCATTGACCAACGGGCTGTCGTGACACTGAGCACATTGAAAATCGCGACCGAAGAACAGCCGGCCGATGTCGCGCGTCACCAGGTTCGGTTCGGCCGTGCGGTCGAGGAAAAACTTCGCGGCTGGCCGAGTCGCCGGGTCAACGCCGTCCGTCGCGATGATCTCGCGGACCAATTGGTCGTATGGCTTGTTGGCGAGAAACGACTCGTACAAATACTTCTGCCACTCCGGCGAGGGGACGTGCGCGTCGGCTCGGCGTTCCATCAGCATCACGTCGAACGTGTTCGCCAGGTGCCGAGCGAATCGCGGTGACGTCAACAGTTTTTCGATCAGCTTCTGCCGCTTATCGGGAGCCGTGTCATCCAGAAACGCTTTCGCCTCCGGCCCCATCGGAGTCATACCATTGAGGTCGAGGCTGACTCGCCGCACGAATTCCGCATCGGAACAAATCGGAGCCAATGGACCCAATCCAGTGGCATTCACCAACTGGTCGATCCGCTGATGCAACGGCGTTTGAGCCTGAGCGATCCCAGACAACGACACCGCGAAAAACATCGCGGCGAACGCGAACGGTCGAACGGAAAACAGCGGCCAGGAAAATCTTGCCGGCATTCAGTGAGCCTCCGGCGAATTAGGTGGGAACCGAGTCAGGCGGGAGAGGCCATCCACGGCCTCCAATTGGTATCGGCTGATGCGTACCGTAGGCCGGTCGCCAGACATCGTCAACCAGAACACCTTGCCGAGTCAGCCTCAACGGCCAGAAGCTGGTCCGGTCGTGACGCTTCTACTTCCCAGTACGAGCACGGCAACAAACAAACGAGTCAGGTCACTTTGATTTCAAAGAGACCTGACCCGCTCGGATGGCGTCAGTCCGTTTCTTTTCCACAGCGACACCTCTTCTTCAAGCCAGGATGTCCGTGACGACTTCGCCGTCCACATCGGTCAGTCGATGATCGCGGCCGGCATGGCGGAAGGTCAGTTGCGTGTGGTCGAATCCCAGCAGGTGCAGGATCGTCGCGTGAAAGTCGGGCATCGTGACTTTGTCTTTGGCAACGTAGTAACCGAAGTCATCGGTCTGACCATAGGTCATGCCGCCGCGTACTCCGCCGCCGGCCATCCAAATACTGAAGGCGTGCGGATGATGATCGCGGCCGTCGTTCCCCTGAGCGGCCGGAGTGCGGCCGAACTCGGTGCCGAAGATAACCAGCGTGTCGTCCAGCAGGCCGCGCGATTTGAGGTCTCGCAGCAGTCCGGCGATGGGCTTATCAACCTTCTTCGCGTTGGACGAATGATTGTTTCGCAGGTCGCCGTGCGCGTCCCAGTAGTTGCGCGGGTAACTGAAGTTGGCCTGGACGAATCGGACTCCCGATTCGATGCAGCGTCTCGCCAGCAAGCACTCGCGGCCGTACTCGTCGGTCGGTTCTTCTCCCACGCCGTACAGCTTGCGAGTCGCCTCGCTCTCTTGGGACAAGTCCATCACGCGCGGTGCTTCCATCTGCATCCGAAAGCTCATCTCGAACGCGGCGATGCGGGCTTCGAGTCGCGGATCGTCCCCGACGCGGGCGAGATGCTCGCGATTGCGCTGCGCGATCAGATTGAGTTGCAGCCGTTGCAGCGACGGGTCATCGCCCGGCTTGAGATTCGACAACGCGGCTTGCTGGAACGGCGTGGAGCCGTCGCCGATCCGCGTTCCTTGAAAGCTGGCCGGAAGAAACGCCGAGCCGTAGTTCTGTGCTCCGCCGTGATACAGCGATGGGCTGAGGCTGATGAAGCCGGGCAAGTTCTGGTTCTCGGTGCCGAGACCATACAGCGTCCACGCGCCGAGGCTCGGCCGCGCGAAGACGCCGCTGCCGGTGTTCATGTTGAGCAATGCCGGACCATGCGAAACCTGATCGGCTCCGTTCATCGAGCGAATCACACAGATGTCGTCGATAACCGATCCAATTTCTGGAAAGAGTTCGCTGACCTCAACACCGCTCTGGCCATGCTTGGCGAACTTCCAAGGTGACGCGAGCAGGTTGCCGGTCGGAGCGAATTCAAACTTTGGCTTCGCGATCGGCAACGGCTGACCGTTGCGCTTGGCGAGTTCCGGTTTTGGATCAAACGAGTCGACGTGCGAAACTCCTCCGTGCATGAAGAGGAAAATGATTCGCTTGGCCTTGGCTGGGAAATGCGGTGGCTTGGCTGCGAGCGGATTGGTGGTCGCGGATTCCGCGCGGGCTTGTTCCGTCAACAGTCCGAGCAGTGCAACGTGGCCGAAGCCGCAGGCGGCGCGGCGAAGTGCTTCGCGACGATTTAACCGCGATGCGACGGGGTCGGGAGTCTTTTTCATGCCGCAGAAATCGGCAAAAACTTTCGAGTCGATGTGATGCGGCATGAAAAAGACTCCCGACCCCTTTGTGGTGGGTTACTCCACGTACAAGAACTCGTTCTGACAGAACAAGGTTTGGCAGTAGCTTTGCCATGCCGACAGTCGCCGGTCGGCTTCCGGGCGGGCTTGAGTGATTTGGGCCAACAGGTAGGCATCAAGGAACGCGCGGGCTTGTGCCAACTCGTTCGGGGTCAGCGGTCGACCGAAGGCGAGTTCGTTGGCGCGTTGCAGGCGCTGTTCGTCGGTCGCCTTGTCGTCCGAGAGCAATCGCTGAGCGAGATGCCGGGATTGCTCGCGCACGAATGGGCTGTTGAGCAAGAAGAGCGACTGCGACGGGACGGTCGTGTCGTTTCGCAGAGCGGTCACGCCGTTGGGATCGGCCGCATCGAACAGGGCCAGCACGTCGGGCAGAATGTTGCGAACGATCGGCAGGTAAACGCTGCGCTTTGAAAACTCGGTGTAGAACGGATGATCGGCCTGCATCCGATTCGGAGCGAAGCCGCGCTTCTCGTCCTGAACCTCAGCCTCCTTCCACAGGATCGTTGCGGACTCATCAGCGCCCGGTTTGTGATCGAGCTTGCCGCTGACCGTGAGCACCGCGTCGCGCAACTCTTCGGCGGAAAGTCTGCGGCGCGGGAACGATGACAGCCAGCGGTGGTCAGGGTCTGGCTGCACTCGCTGCTGATAAGTCGAACTCAGGCAAATCAAGCGGTGCATCGCCTTCATGCTCCAACCACTCTCGACGAATCGCGAGGCGAGCCAATCGAGCAACTCGGGATGCGATGGGCGTTCGCCGCGCATGCCGAAGTTGTCGCTCGTTGCCACCAAGCCCTTTCCGAAGTGATGCTGCCACAGCCGATTGACCATCACCCGCGCAGTCAGCGGGTTATGCTTGCTGGCGATCCACTGAGCGAGTTCCAACCGGCCGCTCATTGAGATCGACCCGGCGAGCGGGGCGGCGTCAGCCCCCCGGTTTGCTGTTGTTGCGACATCGGACCGGGGGGCTAACGCCGCCCCGCTCGCCTGTTGAGAGACGACTTGCACGAATCCGCGCGGCACGACTTGTCCCAGCGTGAAGCGGTTGCCGCGCAGATGGACGCGCAGGTTTCGCGGCGTTGTTTCCTTCGGGGCCATGACCATGAACGGCTTCTCGCCCGGCGCTTCAAACAGCGGGAATTCCCACCACATCGACGAGTTGCGAGCCTCGTCTTTGAATGGCTCGGTGCTGCGGAAGATTCCGGCCAGAGCGTAGTAATCGACCGCTCGAATCGCGTCGAACTTGTGGTCGTGACATCGAGCACACGCGATCGTCAGTCCCAAGAACGCTCGGCCGGTCACGTCGATTTGATCGTCCACGATGTCGAGCCGCGATTGTTCCTTATCGGTTTCGGCGAGCGCCTTCGGGCCGACCATCAGATAACCGGTCGCAGTCATTCGCCGAATGCGTGCGCTCATGTCGTCCGTCGGCGGCAGCAAGTCCCCCGCGAGTTGCTCGACGATGAACTGGTCATACGGCAGATCGCGGTTGAAGGCGTCGATGACGTAGTTGCGATATCGCCAAGCAAATCGCATCACGGCGTTCGCATCGTTGGCCGTACTCTCCGCATACCGCACGACGTCCAGCCAATGCCTCCCCCAACGTTCGCCGTAGTGCGGCGAATCGAGCAACCGATTCACGACCGTCTCGAACGCCTGCGGCGATTCGTCTTTCAAGAACGCGGCGATCTCTTCCGGCGAGGGTGGCAAGCCGATGAGGTCGAACGTCACTCGGCGAATCAGCGTCCGCTTGTCGGCCGGTGATGCCAGAGTCATCCCCTGCTCTTCCAGCTTGGCGAGCAGGAAGCGATCGAGCGGTGACTTGATCTGCGCGACATTCTTCACATTGGGTGGAGCCGCATCTTTGACCGGCTGATAGGCCCAGAAGCTGGTCTCTTCCGGAGTGAACGTGGCTCGTGTCGCGGCCACTTGCGACGCCAGCACGATGGCGAACTTGTCGGCGAGATGGCCTTCGACCGCGTGCCGCTCGGCATCGGACAGAGCTTTGTTGTAGACGATGACTTCGCCGACATCGCCGCGAAAGCTGCCGGACCAACTCAACGCTTTGCCCATGTGCGCGCCGATGTCGGCTCGATGCTGAATGTCGGGCACGGTGTCACGCCCTTCGAGCGGTGCGTCGGCCGACTTGTTGGCCAGCTCGCCATTGATGAAGAAACGGGTCGTGCTGCGGATCGAACCGGGCCGCTTCGTGACACTGAGGATGATCGACTTCCCGTACAACGGTTTGAACGAGCCGGCTCCAAGCGAAGCGTCGTGATTCCAGCCTCCGGCGAAGTGCAGCGCGTGATCTTCACCGCGATTGATCTGCACGAGCGCGGCCAACGGCTTGCCAGGATCGACCGCAGGATTCGCCGGGTTGCCGATGCCGATCACACCGTCGTGCGGCGGCTGAGCGTCGTGCGGTTGCAGGTTGATGACGAGCAGCATCGTCAATTCCGCATCGCCCTGAATTGCGACCGGGTTGTGTGGCGATGCGGCCAATCCCGTTGTCGGATCGAACCGCACGGCGGGCCGGCGTTGCAACGTGCTCTCTTTGGCAAACTTCGCCGGCATCCCGACCCCGTCGCGGCGAACGCCTTTCGTCGCGGAGAAGTCGCGACCGTGACCACTCTGGTCGGGCCAAACGAAGACGGACTCCCCTTCAGCCAGCGCCAGGTCATCGGCTCGCAGCCAGAGTTGCAATGACTTCGCCAAGTCGCCTGCGCTGGGGTTCAACGGAGATTGGTCTTGTCCGCTGGCGATATCGACAAGGCATCCCACTTGAGCGATCAGGAACGCGACGACATTCAGAACCAGTGCCCGAGGCGGAACTCGCATATCCGGGACTCCTGCGGCGTTCGACCGCCTTAATGGAACCAGTGCCGTTCGCTGTCGCCTGACCAAATTACAGTGGCGGAGCAGCTTCGCAAAGCGAGAGGATTCGTCGTGTGAGGATGAATGCTAATCATCACACGACAAGCGGGCGGGACGAATTGGCGAGCGGGCGGCGTCAGAATGTTTCACAACTTCGGGGTGCGAGTAACGTAGACGAGTCGCAGGAATTAGCCGCGCGGCGCTAGGCCCGGTTCATGCGGTGTAACCGGGGCTAGCG